>JAEENG010000069.1 GCA_016283615.1 Treponema sp. | reverse complement strand
ATACCGTAGTTTACAACTTCAAATCCGTGCCTGTCGGCAACTTTTTTGAGTGCATTAAAAATTACTGCGTTTTTTGCAGCCTGTGAATTTTCGTTAATCAATGCGATTTTCATTGGTTTGTCTCCATAAAAAGAATAAAGAATCCGCAAGAGCGGCATTTACTGGATTGTAGCAGAAAAAAAAAGAAAATAACAGATATTCGGGAAGGGGCGGGGTTTGCTTTGTTTGGAAAAGAATATTTTCTATGGCGGAGTCATAGAGCATGACTCCGCCATAGAAAAAAGGTTAGTCTTCGTCTTCTTTAGTAATGTCTAAGCCTTCAAAATTTAAAGTATAATCTTTGCCGCCGATAGTTGCTGTAATAGTGCCATCCTTATTGTCTGTAACTGTGATGCTAGCCTCGTTATCGTTACTGTCTTTGTAGGTGTATTTTGTAAATGTCTCGTTCCATTCACCTTCATCGATTTCTGAGCCGATACTGGCGATTTCTGAAAGGGAGAGTGATGTATTGCCGTCATCGCTTACCCAGATTCCTAACTGCCTATACCAGTCTTTTGAGTCGTCGTAAATGGACTTTATGTATTCAAACCATTTGCCAGTTGGGTATTGAGCGGAAACTTCAGTTGTGATTTCTTTGTACTCAAAAATCGTGTTGTCCGGGATTTCGCTGTACAAAGAATACTGAATTTTTGTTTTTAGGGTATTTGTTAGCTGCTGAACAACCTGGTCATAGTTATCGTCTGTAATGCCAAATACAAGTTTAATAAAGCTAACTCCTTTCAGAACTTCTGTTCTTATTTTTTCTGGGGCATCTTCTTCTGAATAGCCGTTGCTGCTAAGGAATTCTTCATAAGTAGTTGCTTCGTCAGGAAAAAAGGCGCATTGAATAGCATAAAGGTTTTGGTATGTAGGATCTTGTTCTGCAGTTTGTGCGGCATAAATTATATTGGAATAAACACCTATTGTTTCTTCCGTATAATAATCAACCATTTGGCTTACAGTCATCCATTTTTTTGTTTCAGGATTATAGATTTGGGTTACAGTGATTGTAAACTGCTTCTTTTCTGTATCCACCGAATACTTGAACTTTACCTTGTCAATATCGGCTTCTTTATCTTCTGCTGTATATGTAATATTTTCTTCTAAAAGGCCTGTCTTGGAGTCAGGATATAAGGTAAGGCTTACGGATCTAGTACGCTGATTGTCGCTTTCTACAAGGGCATATTCGTCCTTTGTTTCCTCTTTTGTATCCTCATTCTCTTTACAAGAAATAACTGAGAAGGTTAAAAGAATCGAAGTTAAAATAAAAATATTTTTGAATAATTTTTTCATGGAAATACCTCCTTAATAGTTTAGCAAAATATTCTTTTAATACTATGGAACTAAAAAAAATTAAAACAATGAACATACTGTTTTTTAACGGAATTTTATAAATAAAGCGTAAGCGTAACCTGTATCGTAGCGCCCCGTAGGGGACCGCCCATGTATAAATTTGTGTTTTTGTTTTTGTAAGGAGGCAGTGTTAAAATTGAAGGTAATATTTTGCAAACAGAAGTTTTCTGGAGGATTGAATGAAATACACTTTTGAAAACAGGGCAAAGTTTAACGGAGCTGCCTTTTTCTGGCTTATGGAATGTTATCTTGCACCGATTTTGAATTTTGGACCTATATGTATGTTTTCAGGCGCGGCAACGGTGGAAGAATACAAGACCTTAACCCTGGACCCGGTTATGGATTTATATGCCCTCGTGGCCTTTGTGCTTGTTCCGGTTCTGATGTACAAACTTCTGCGCAGAAAATTTGCCGCTTACGACGGCTCTGAAAAGGCTATAAAATCAACGAATCTTTATTTTAAGAACTGGTACAATGCAAACATTGCCTTTGTCGTGCTTTTTTATGCAGGTTTTGCTGCCCTGACAGTTTTACGCTGCAACCAGATTGGGCTGGATCTTGAACATTTTGAAAATAACGCCGATTCATTTTTTACCTGGCTTTCTGTTTTATGGGGGCTTGCTTTTGGACTGGCAATGATCGGGTTTGTAATTATGCTTCAGATTATCGACAAATCCTTGTTCTGGCTGCCTCACCGCAAGGAACTGCAGCTTATGTCCCTGAGTTTCAGAACCAATATTGTAATTATTCTTGCCATGGCATCCGTTTTTTTAATTGTTGAACATGTGGTATCAGTTCCGGCAAATCTTGGATACGGAACCAGGTATCTGATGGTAAACAAACTGCTGCCAATAGGAATAGTTTTTTCTACGGCAAATTTTTTGAGCACATTCTTTACGGTCCGCTCCACCGATATAGGAATCAATGCCGTAAAGGAGCATACTCTTGAGCTTGCAAAAAAGAATTATACCGTTGAGCCTCTGCGCGTTGAGTGCCGCTGCGAAATAGGAGAACTTGTAAACAACATCAATACTTTCCGTGATGCTACAAAAAACATTCTTATGGAAATGGCTGATACTGCCGGGGCTACAACACGCACCGCCGGTGAATTAAAGGAAAATCTTGATTCTGCAAGCCGCGGCGTAGATGAGATTTCTGCAAGCATTGAAGTTGTCCGCCAGGAAATGAACAATCAGTCTGCCGGCGTGGAAGAATCCAATGCTTCGGTAAACCAGATTGTAAGCCGCATAAAGGAATTGAACGGCAGTATAGAAAGCCAGTCTTCCGCAGTAACCCAGTCTTCGGCCGCTGTTGACCAGATGGTTGCAAACATTAATTCAGTAACCCAGATTCTTGAAAAAAACGCTTCCGCAGTAGACCAGCTCGGAAGTGCTTCCGAAGAAGGCCGGAACAGAATTCAGAATGCCGTAAGCGTTGCAGAACTTGTTCAGCAGCAGTCCGCAGGTTTGATAGAAGCTACAAAAATCATTCAGAACATTGCGGCGCAGACAAACCTTCTTGCAATGAACGCTGCCATAGAATCTGCACACGCAGGTGAGGCAGGAAAAGGTTTTAGTGTTGTTGCCGACGAAATCCGGAAACTTGCGGAACAGTCCAGCGCCCAGGGAAAAACCATTGACGAGACCCTTAATTCGCTTTCTGAGTCTATCGATCAGATTTCAGGAAGTGTTGGAGAAGTACAGCAGCAGTTTGATGTAATTTACACTCTCGCCCAGACAGTTCGTTCTCAGGAACTTGTAGTCAAGAACGCTATGGATGAACAGAACGAAGGAAACAAGCAGGTTCTTGAGGCAATGAAAAGTATCAATGATTCAACTGTCAGCGTAAAGGACAGTTCAAGGGAAATGCTTGAAGGAGCCGATCAGGTAGTCAAAGAAATGAAGGTTCTCTCGGAAGTTACGGGCAGAATTGCAGAGAGCATGAGCGTAATGACATCAAATGTAGAAAGCATTACCCGGGCAGTCAGACAGGTAAGCGACAGTTCCGAGCAGAATTTGAACGATTCAAAAGAACTTGCCGGCAAAATTGACGCATTTGAATTGTAAAAAAACTGCCATATCATTAAAATAAAAGTGTCCGTTTTGACGGGCACTTTTTTTTAGAGGAAACAATGGAAAACACAAAAAGAACAGTCACTTGCGGCGATTTGCGCAAGAGCGACGTAGGTAAGACAGTTGTATTGAATGGATGGGTAAGCCGTACCCGTGATTTAGGCGGTCTGGTTTTTATTCGTTTGAGGGACCGTTATGGTATTACTCAGGTAATGGTTGGCGACAAAGCCGGTGACGAAGTTAAAAAAATCGCTTCATCCCTGAAAAGTGAATATTGTATTGCTGTTCACGGTGTTGTTGCCGCACGCAGCGAAAAAGACATCAACAAAGATATGCCTACAGGCGAAATCGAAGTTGAAGCAGATGATATCGAAATCTTTACAACAAGCCAGGAACTCCCTTTCAGTATTGAAGAAGTTCGTCAGAAGGACGGTTCTCTTGTTGTTGCAAACGAAGATCTGCGCTTAAAGTACCGCTACCTGGACCTGCGCCGTGATCCGATGCAGAAGAATATCATTCTCCGAAGTCAGGTTACCTTTGCAACCCGCGAATATCTGACAAAACAGGGATTTCTTGAAATCGAAACTCCAACCTTTATCAAATCAACTCCGGAAGGAGCACGCGACTACCTCGTTCCGAGCCGTGTTCATCCTGGAAAATTCTATTCATTGCCGCAGAGCCCTCAGCTTTACAAGCAGCTTCTGATGGTTTCTGGTTTTGACAAATACTTCCAGATTGCACGCTGTTACCGCGATGAAGATGCCCGCGGCGACCGCCAGCCTGAATTTACCCAGATTGATATGGAAATGTCATTCACAAACCGCGAAGAAGTTCTTGAAACTACAGAAGGTTTGATGGGCTATATTTTTGACAAAACTCTCGGCTACAAACTCCCTGCTCATTTTGACCGCATTTCATGGGACGACGCTTTTGACCTTTACGGAAGCGATAAACCTGATTTGCGTTTTGACCTTAAGATGCAGGACGCCGCATTTATGGCAGATTTGAGCGACTTTAATGCATTCAAGGCAGGTGCCGCAAACGCTGACCACAGCATTGAACGCCATAAGCGTAGCGGTCTCAAGGCACTCGTTGTTAAAAACGTTGCAGACAAATACAGCCGCAAAATGGTAGAAGCCCTCGAAGAAGTTGCAAAAATCAACCACGCAAAGGGACTTGCCTGGATGAAGGTTAACGCAGAAGGTGCATTTGAAGGCGGAATTTCAAAATTCTATGCCGGAAAAGAAAGCGAAGTATGCGCAAAACTCGGTGCAGAAAAGAACGACCTCCTGCTCTTTGTATCGGACGAAAAATGGCAGACAGCCTGTGTTGCCCTCGGTGCAGTCAGAAAACAGTTGGGTAAGGACCTCAATCTCTACAATCCGGAAGATGAATTCCACTTTGCATGGATTGTTGACTTTCCTTACTTTGCATTCAACGAAGAAACAAATATGTGGGAAACTGAACACCATATGTTCACCCTGCCGCAGAAAAAATACTGGGATACTCTTGAATCAGACCCGGGTGCCGTAAAAGGTGATTTGTACGACCTCGTATTGAACGGCTACGAACTTGCTTCTGGTTCTATGCGTATCAACGATCCTGCATTGCAGCAGCGTATTTTCAAAATCGTCGGATACAGTCAGGAACGCGCAGAAAAAGCCTTCGGATTCCTTGTTCAGGCCTTTAAGTTTGGTGCTCCGCCGCACGGAGGAATCGCACCTGGACTTGACCGCCTCATCATGCTCATGCGCCACGAAGAGTCAATTCACGAGGTTATCGCATTCCCTAAGAACAATATGGCTATGTCGCCAATGGACGAATGCCCTAGTTATGTTGAAGATAGTCAGCTTGATGAACTTCACATTAAGTGTTTGGAGAAAGAGTAGGCGACATAGCTTGCGGCAAAGCCTATGGATTTGAGGTGTAGGATGAAATCAGACACCTCAAAAACGGCTGAGTCAAGGCTTTAAGCGAGCGAAGGCGAGCGCGCCTTGACCAGACGTAAAGTGAATAAGGCGGGAAAACCTGCCATGGAGGATATATGAAAAAGTTAATTTTGGGTGTTGCTGCTGCAGCCGCAATCTTTGCTCTGACAGCGTGCGGAACAACTTCTCAGGCTTCAAAACAAAAGGAAGAATCAAAAATTTCAAAGGCGCTTAAAGAACTTGAAGCAGTTTCTTTGAAAGAAGGCGAAATCTGGTCTTATTATATCGAAGACCCGGCAGAAAACGCTTATTCGGCAAATGCTTTTTATGCCGCAAGTGCTTTTATGGGTATCGATGAATACATGAATTTTGGGCCGGAACTTGATTCTGAAGCAAGACAGATTTTTGCAAAAGAACTTTTTACAAACCTTCCGTCAGTTGATGCAGGCGAAAACCTTAAAATTGTTGCAACGGGTGCAAAACTTAAGGGCATGAAGTCCTCTGATAAGGTTGCCTTTGTAATTTCAACTGTAAATCTTAAGGCAGGTGCAGTTCCTGGACATGACAAGGCATACATGATTTTGAGCAATGTGGGAAGGTTCAAGACAACTGATAAAAAAACAGGAGAAACTTCTTACGTTGTTACAGGTACTACTTTCAGCACTTATTTAAATTATTACATCCTTGCCGTTCCATACGAAAACGGTGTTTTTGTAACAGCCGGAAACCTGAACCTCGGTAAACAAAATTATTCTGCAGATATGGGGTATGTGGATAAAGGCAATCTGATGGATACGTTCTGTAAGGATGAAATTGCAGAAAATGACCAGCAGATCGAAGCAATCTACAAAGAAATTACCGGTGCTCAGGAAGCAGCCACTATGACTAAAAAAGCTCTTGCCCCGTTGAATTACGGCTTATACCTTGCTAAAAAAGGCGATCTGGCAGGAGCAAAAAAACTGTGGAATTCAATTGATATTAATTCTCTACCACAGGAAACAGACAATGATAAAAATACAGTTGAATCATTAAAGACTGTATTCTCACGGGACATTCCGAATTTAACAACTGTAATCGAAGGCCTGTCAAAATAAGAATGGAGTCTTTCCGCATCGATAAAACCCATTTAAAAGATACTGTCGTAGCGCAGAAACCTGACTGGTTCTGCTACGGAATCGATGCGGTACTTCTGGCAGATTTTGCCGTAAAAAACATGCCGTCATCTGCTGACAGCCAGATGCAGGTTCTGGACCTTTGTTCCGGAAACGCAATTGTGCCGGTCCTGATGGCAAAAACTCCTTCCGCTAAAAGCATCTGTTCTTACACCGCAGTCGAAGTTCAGGAGCAGGTGTTTTACCTTGCCAAAAAATCCATCGAATTAAACAATCTGGAAAATTCAATAAAACCCGTTTGTGCTGATTTGTGCCATCTTGAAGGCGTAATTCCGGCCGGAAGTTTTGACGCTGTAACAGTTAACCCTCCGTACATGGTAAACGGAAGCGGGCGCCAGAGTTCAAACCGGCAGAAAATGATAGCCCGCCAGGAGATTTTGTGCACTCTCCGTGATGTTGTGTCTGCCGCAAAGTTTGCACTCAAAGAGGGCGGCTCATTTTTTATGATAAACCGGGCAAACCGCAGGAAAGAGATTTTTGCCTTATTTGATGAATTCAATTTTTGCAGGGTTGAATACCGCCTTGTTAAACCAAAGACTGATAAAGAAGCGACGATGATTCTTGTAAAAGCGCAGGGGACGGGGGCGGACGGCTTGCCCGAAACCGGTCACGGCAAGTCTTTTGAGCCTGTAAAACATTCCGATTTAATCGTGTATGGCGATGACGGCAAATACACCGGAGAGGTGAATGAGATTTACGGGCGTGTTTAGCGTGAGTGTGTCCCGGTCAGGCGGAACTATTCAATAATGAATGTGCGTCCGTCGTGGATAAATACGTTGTGGTTAAAGTAGCGTTTTAAACCTTCTACGAGAACACGGCGTTCAACATCTTTGCCGATTTCGACAAATTCATGGATTGAATTGGTGTCTTTTACGCGCACAACATCCTGGAAAATAATCGGGCCCTGGTCCAGGTCTTCGTTTGCAAAGTGGGCGGTGGCTCCGATTAATTTTACGCCTTTTTTCCAGGCCTGCTCGTATGGTTTTGCACCTTTAAATGCCGGCAAAAATCCGTGGTGAATATTGATTACCTTGTTGTTCCAGCGGCGTGTAAATTCAGGAGTTAAAATCTGCATGTAGCGGGCCATGCAGACTACGTCGATATTGTACTGTTCAAGCAGTGCCTGAATGTCGGCCTCGCATGCTTCCTTTCCTTTTTGAGTATCAATCTGAAAGTACGGAATGTGGAATTCAGTTGCAACATAGCAGAGGTCCGGATGATTTGAAATAATTACCGGAATTTCGCAGTCGAGCTGACCTTCCTTGTGTTTGAGTAAAAGTTCATAAAGACAGTGGCTTGTTTTGCTTACGAGAACTGCCATTCTCTGTTTTACAGCCTTGTCGTAGAGTTTCCATGTCATGTCAAACTTGCCTGCAAGTTCTGAAAATTCTGCGGTAAAAGTTGCCGGGCTGAAGAATTTTCCGTCTTCGCCTGTGCTCGGGGCCGAAAACTGGATGCGGCAGAAGAACATTCCCAGATCTACAGAAGTGTGCTGGGCAAGATTTAAAATATTTCCGTTATTTGAAGCAATGCAGTTTGTGATAGAAGAAATAAGCCCGCTGTGATCAGGGCAGGTTGCAGTAAGTGTATAAATTGAATTCATGACTTTATACTAATTAAAAAAAAGGTTTGTTACAATCCGAAATATTGTTATAATTGAATGTATGTTCAAAAAACGTTACCTCTGTCTTCTTCCGGCAGTATTTATTTTTCTTTTTACTGACTGTGCTTCAAGTCCAAAAGAAGAAAAGCACTTAACAGAAAATCCGGTTCAAACTGCAGAAAGTCATAAACTCTTTATAAAACTTGCTCCCGATGTAAGCGAAAAGATGCTCAAAAGCGACTTCTGGCTCGCAAAATGCAGGGAGCCGGACAAAGTCATAATGAATACAGCCCAGATTGCACTCTGGAACAGCGTAATGAGCGACACGGTTGCCCTGGACAATCCTGAGTTTTATCTCGTAAATGATTTGCGCACGATTGATCCGGTTATGAAGGCAGAAGACATCCGCCGCCACATAATTTATTACAATCCGAGTGTTCCGTGGTATAAAAAAATCCAGACTAAAAACGGCTATAAAATTCACACATTGAACGAAAAGGACTTTAAGGTTTTCTGGAACGAAATGAATCTGGAAAGCCTGGCCTCATGGAAAGAATACATCAACCAGAAATGGATCAAGATGAAGCCGAATCCAAAGGAATTCAAAATCAAAAAGGGAATCTGTATCCGCCGTTCAAACTTAAAACTTATTCCCGAGGATAATTTTTACTCGGACGACAAAGAATACTGGTACGACGACATCAGCCAGAATTCTGGAATTCTGATGAACGAACCTGTCCTGGTTTTGTGGTACAGCAGGGACGGAAAGTGGCTCTACGTGCAGACTTCCTACTGTTTTGGATGGATTCACCGGGAAGACATTGCTTTCTGTACCGACGAAGAATTTGACAGATATTTTGACTGGACGCTTAAAGGCGACACCTTTGTTACGGTAACGGCCGAACGCTGCACTCTCGGAAACGAATATCTTCTGACACAGCTCGGTTCAAAACCTGAGATGCCAAAACTTTTTATGGGAACTTATATTGAACTTGCTTCGATTGAAGAAAGCGAGTTTGAACTTATTCAAAATCAGAGCGGAAGAACACCGTATGGAAGTTACATCGTAAAAATTCCGTACAAAAAGGCGGACGAAACTCTCGGCCACAATTATGCGGTAATCCCTGAATCAATCTGCGTGCGCGGACTTTTGCCCTACACACAGAGAAACGAATTAAAACTTGCCTTCAGTTCACTCGGGCAGCGCTACGGCTGGGGCGGTATGGCAGAAAGCCGCGACTGTTCTGAATACACAAAGGATATTTTCCGCTGCTTTGGATTTACTTTTGCGCGCAACAGCCGGAGCCAGATGGCAATGCCGGGCGTTTCCGTTGATTTTGAAAAGCTGGGCGAATCAGAAAAACTTTCAAAAATGGATAAAATTCCTGCCGGTACATTGATGGGAGTTCCGGGGCATGTTTTTTTGTACCTTGGAAAAGAGGAAAATAAATATTATGCAATCAGCGCCTTAGGTTCATATTATCCTGACGGCAGGGACTTTACCAGAAAGGTGGACGCAAACTCCGTAAATGTAAACACGATGGATGTAAGGCGGAAGACTGGTAAAACCTGGACAGAAGCCCTTATGCAGGCAAAACTTCTTGTTGATGACGGTAACTTTGAAGAAAGAAAAATCTCCCTCGATAAAAAGTGGGAATTTGCTTCGTTTTCAAAAATAAACTCAGGCGCGGCAAGCATGAACAGGGCAAAAAAGAACGTTAAAAACTTTGTTGTCGCTGTAAACGCCGGACACGGAACCAGGGGCGGCACGGCGGTAAAAACTTACTGCCACCCGGATAAGAGTCCGAAAGTGACCGGCGGAACAACCGCAAAGGGCGAAACCCAGTCTTACGCTGTAAGCGGGGGAATGACTTTTTATGACAAAACGAGCGAAGCCTTTGTTAACCTGCAGGTTGCGCTTTTATTGAAGGACAAACTTTTGAACGAGGGCTTTGACGTTTTGATGCTCAGAAGCACGGATGATGTTCAGCTGGACAATATCGCGCGCACTGTAATTTCGAACAACAATGCAGATATTCATGTAGCAATTCATTTTGACGGCGACAACCTGAAAAACGACAAGGGTTGTTTTTACTGCGGAATCCCTGAAGAACTTAAAAAATTTAAAAATGTAAAGTCGCATTACGAAAATAGTGAAAAACTTGGGAATTTCTTAATAAACAGTTTGAAAAATTGCGGATTACAACTCTATAATAGTGGTAGGTATGAAGTTGATTTAACTCAGACAAGTTTCAGTACGATTCCTACCGTTGATATTGAACTTGGCAACTCTCATACAAGGCATGACCTGGTCTCGCTCGAAAAACGCGCCCAGGCACTTTGCGACGGAATTAAAAAGTATTACGAGGCGATAAAATGAAAAAATCTGCAAAAAGCCTTCTGACAGTTCTCCTGCTTTTCCCTTTTCTGCTTACATCCTGCTCAGAACAAAAATCAGTAACACAGACCCAGAAAGTTCTGGGAACAATCTGTACAATCACTGTACCGGAAGAAAATGCCGGCGTTCTTGAAACAGTTTTTGACGAACTTTACCGGATTCAATCTGTATTCAATTTTTATGACCAGAGCTCGCTGCTCTGTCAGGTAAATAAAAATGCCGGAATAAAACCGGTAACAGTCACTGATGAATTCTTATATATTCTTCAGACTGCACAGGTGGCAAGCGATTTGACTGACGGTGCCTTTAATCCTCTTGTAGGTCCGCTTGTAAAACTATGGGATGTCAACGGACATAATCCGCGCATTCCTGCAAAGGAAGAAATCGAAGAAGCATTGCGCTACAACAGCTGGGAAAATGTAGAAGTTAATGTTCCGGAAAAAACTGTATTCCTCAAAAACAAGGGTATGGAAATGGACTTTGGCGGAGTTCTGAAAGGTTATGCGGCTGACGTAATCAACATGCTTTTGAACAGGGAAGGTGTCAGTTCGGCGACAATTAATCTCGGTGGCAATGTTTATGCACGGGGAAAGTCGTTTAAGGGCGGCAGCTGGAAAATCGGAATTGTTGAACCTGTATTTGACGGAATTGACGCGGACGGAAAGCCGAATTCAATAAATGAAATCGACAGAAAAAAACTCACCGTAAAGGCAAAAAATCAGGCAGTTGTAACAAGCGGCGGATACGAAAGATTTTTTGAACTTGAAGGCAAACGCTATCACCATATTTTTGACGGACGCACAGGTTATCCGAGCGAGTCTGGCCTTGCAAGCGTAACTGTTGTTCTTGAATCATCGATTATGGCTGATTGTCTTAGTACCGCATTCTTTGTTCTTGGAAAGGAAAGAAGCTGCCAGGTTATCGACAGGCTCCGCAAGAGTGATGTCAAAATAAAGACAGTATTTATCGAAGATAACGCAGTTGTAACGGTTTATTAACTTGAACCGATAAAATCCTTAAGAATTTGGAGATATTATTATTAACTTAAAGGAAAAAAGTGGATTTCTGAAAAATTTTTAAGAAAAAAATCGACATCTGTTAATAAATTGTTATATAATAAATACCGATGGAAAACGAGCTTCGTAATATTTCGCCGAGACAATTTGAACTCTTTGCTGATATTTTGAATCAGAGCACAGATTCATTTGTATTTATTTTTGATTTAGTCGCAGATACTTTTTATACTGCCGAACATATTGCCAATATATTTGAAATCCCGGGAACTCGTTTTGACAATGCTTTTCAGGTTTTGTCAGATTTGATTTATGAAGAAGACAAAAAAATCTTTGTATCGGCAACAAATCATCTTCGTGCAGAAACCAACGACACAATAAATATCGAAGTCCGCCTGCTTAACAAAAAAGAACAGACTGTATGGGTAAGTATTACAGGTTCTTTGATTCACATGGGAGAAAGCGGAAACCAGACTGTTGTCGGTCATATTTCCATTATTGATGAACACGACAGAACTGACCCTCTGACAAACCTTCCGACAGAAACTCAGCTCAGAAAAGACTTTAACGCAATCTGGTCCCGCTCTCAGAAAGTCAGCGGATTCTTCTTTAAGGTTGATGTTGATAACCTTGGTGCAATCAACGAGCAGTACGGAGTTCACACCGGAGACTTTGTATTCTCCCTTGTTTCGGATTCGGTTAAACGCTGCTGCAAGGGGCTTGCCCAGGCATACCGCATGAACAGTGACGAAATTGTCTGTATGAACCTTTCCGGCGCCACAAGTGCTGACGCCCAGAAGATGTACCAGAGATTAAAGCGCGACATCAGCGAAACTGAACAGAAAATTGATTATGATGTAATGTTTACCGTAAGTGCCGGAATCGTTGCTTTCTTTAATGACAGCTCGATGGTAGAAGACCTTCTTAAAAAAGTAAACTTTACGCTTACTTACGCAAAAAACAGGGGTAAAAACAATCTTACTCTCTTTAACGCAGTTGAATATACACGCCATCTCAGAAACCTTGATCTTCAGGGCAAATTGAGGGATTCAATCAAAAACGGATTTAAAGGATTTGAATTGAATTATCAGCCGGTAATCAATGCGCGCCAGCTTTATCTTGATAAAGGAAACTCTGTATTCAATGTAATCGGTGCAGAAGCTCTCCTGCGCTGGAGCTGCCCTGAGTACGGACGTGTTAGCCCGGAAGAATTTATTCCGATTCTTGAAGAAAGCGGTCTGATTATTCCTGTCGGACGCTGGATTCTGCTTACAGGATTCAGTCAGTGCCACGAATGGAACCGTGTTCAGAAGGACTTCCATATGAGCCTGAACCTTTCATATATTCAGGTAAAAAAGAGCGATGTTCTGACAGACGTACAGATGGCTCTTGAGCGCTCGGGAGTAAAACCGGAAAACATTACCCTCGAACTCACCGAAAGCGGATACATGGATAACGCTGCAGAACTCCAGGAACTTGTAGACAAGTTCAGGGCAATGGGGCTCAAAGTTGATATCGATGACTTTGGAACCGGTTATTCAAATCTCCGCTACCTGCAGTATCTTAAGGCTGCAACACTTAAACTCGATTATTCATTCGTTCACAAGGCAACAGGCGGTGACGAAGGTGACAGCAAGGTTATCAAGCACATCACACAGATGGCTCATGAATTAAAAATGGCTGTTTGTATGGAAGGTGTTGAATCTGAAGAAGATATCAAAAAGCTCGAAGTTTACGAACCGGACAAGTACCAGGGCTTCTACTTCGGACGCCCGTGCACCGCAGTTCAATTCCGCGAGCACTACCTGCGTCCTGATTCCCGCCGCGCAACCTACTAGGCTTAATCGCGCGGCCTTCTTAATACCTATATGTAATGTTTTAACTCAACGTGTTCAAACTGTTTGGTTTTGACAGCAACAACGTAACTGCCGAACATTGCGGATGCGGCGTCGAGGGCTGCTGCAAAACTGCAAAGAAGCGGTGCGGCAGGTTTTAAAAGAAGGTAGCCTGCTTCAAAACCGCGGCTGTACATTGTACACAAAACTGTGAGCGCTACAAAAGTTCCGCCCTGTGGAATGGCTCCAAGTACGAGCGAAATTGCAAAAGTTGTAACAAAAATCCAGACAACATCAAATGCCGTAAATCCAAGACTTGAATATGAACGCAGAATTGTAACAAAACAGATTGAAGTTACAAGAGCGCTTCCTCCGCGTCCAAAAATCGAAAACAGCGAAACAGAAACGTCGGCTGCCTGCTGGTGCTGTCCGAGACTTTCGCGTGCGTGGCGGAGGTTTACCGGAAGCGACATATTGGAGTCTGCCGAGAAGAAGGCTGCGAGAATCGGTGTAATGCTTGCAAAAAGAACATGCATCGGGTGCAGGTCGTTGCACAGAAAGCGGATAATCAGCGGATAAATCAATGCGGTTACAAGAATAAAATCGATTGTAAGCATGAGAATGAGAGGAGTGTAAATGCGGGAAGCAAAAATTGCCTTTGCACTGACCATCCAGTAGCAGGCGATCGCAATCATTCCGATGCTGACCCATTCAATAAAGAAGGTCATGATTGAATAGCATACTTTAGCGGCTGAGTCTAAGAATGAAACGAGAGGTTTTGAAGCAACCTGGTCAGTTGTACAACCGGCTCCGGCAAAGCCCGCAAAAATAAAACAAGGCAGAAGATATGCGCCGTCTGCAATTGAATTGAATCCTGAGTACGGCAGAATCTGCATAATCATCTTTTTGAGAACGATTGAAGGAAGGTCAGTCATCTTTTCGCCGGTAATCGGGATTCGGGGGAGTTTAAAAATCAAAATGGAAATCAGCCCCAGAACTGTAAGAATCAGTGTTGTTCCTAAAATTGCTCCGATTGTCCAGAGCGCTGTTTTAGTGAGCTGATTTGAATTCCTTAACTTGAATACGGCCATTGATACTCCAAAGAACATCAACGGAAGAACAGTGTAACGGGCTGCTCTGACTGCAAATTCGCTGGCGGCAGAAATTGCTGCCATTGCGGCCGGATTTGCTGAAGGTATGATAAAGGCTGCGGCAAGACCAAGTGCAATGCCGATTAAATATTTAATCCAAACTTTCATAATTCAATTATATAAAATCAATCGTCCTTTTGCCATAGTCAAGATGACAGGCAAAAAACTAAATGCTATAATCTTATTTATGGAAAAAATGATACTTATTGCAGGAAAAGACTACCCTGACGGCCGCGAACTTTCGAGCGCCGCAGAACTCCACGGACATGACTGTCTGATTACAGCAAATCCACAGACACAGAATGTTCAGACGGATGACGGTTCAAAAGTTGCTGTCTGGAACCGTTCTTCGCCATTGTCGTGCCGTTCGCTGGTTTTATCCGCAATGAATATCAGGGGAAAAATCGACGAGGCTGTTCTCGTTTTTGATGAACCTTACTACGCTCCTTCTTTTGGAAGTCCAAATGCGCAGGAAACAAACCGCGCCTTTGATGAATTAATCCTGGGCTACCAGTACTTAACTTCTGAACTTTTACTCAGATTTTCGCAGAAAAAACTTGCCGGACTTGAAACAAATCCGAGCAAACTTGTCTTTTTATACAAATCGAATGTGACAGACGCCCAGACCGTGCTCAACCCGTCTTCAAAAAACGCGTCAAATACACCTTCAAAATCCCTCGTAGCAGCCGCAGGGGCCGCATTCAAAGCATTTGCCGAAAACATGGCCGCAACACTTGCACTTTCCGACGATGTAATTCCTGTCCTTGTCGAATCAGACCTGAACAACGAAACAGGCCGCAAAGACAGCACATTGATGGGCTGGCTCTGCACTTACCTTGAACAGATTGATTCGCTCAAAAAAGATCTTTCTCCAAAACAGAAGGTCAGCTGGGTAAAGGCCGGCGCCAAATCTCCGGGCGGATTTTCTTTGTTTAAGTAGGCAAAATCCTTTCAATACGCTAAAATAGTCTGTTATGCAGTTTGATAATCCTCTGATCGTACAAAGTGACAGAACCCTTTTGCTTGATGTTCACGCGCCGCGCGCAAATGACTGCCGCAACGCGCTTATTCCCTTTGCCGAGCTCGAGCGCTCTCCGGAACATCTGCACACTTACAGACTTACTCCTCTTTCTTTGTGGAACGCCTCCGGTGCGGGTTTTACTGCGCAGAAAGCAATCGATGTCTTAAAAGAGTTTTCCCGTTACGATGTTCCCCAGTCGGTTGAATTCTGGATTACTGAAACGGCAGGCCGTTTTGGAAAGCTCCGCCTGACAAGTGCTCCACCGGTTTTAGTTCCGTATAATACTGCCGCCATTACAAATTCAACAAAGTCAAGCGACAAAGTAAAGGAAATCAAGGAAGAATACCTTTATCTGACTGCAACAAGCCAGGCCGTTTACAAAGAAATCGGCATGAGCCAGACTGCCAGAAAATATCTGGAAAAAGTTGAATACGAAAGTCCGGCCCCTGAGTTTTTGCCAAAGGAACCGCTTTCCGACACCGAAAAAGAATGCTGCTTCCGCCTGCATCTGACTGACCGCGGAACAATCAAGCAGGAACTTCTGCATCTGGGCTGGCCTGTAAAAGATGATGTTCCGCTCGCTGACGGTGAGCCTTTAAATGTAAATTTACGAAACCAGACACTTTCCGGAAAAGAATTTAAAATCCGCGAATATCAGAAAACTGCCGCCCAGGCCCTTGTGGGCGACAAAGGCCCTGGAACGGGATTCGGTACCATCGTAATGCCATGCGGTGCCGGCAAAACTGTTGTCGGAATGACAGTGATGGACCTTTTAAAAACACGTACTCTGATTATTACAACAAACATCAGTGCGGTTCACCAGTGGATTTCCGAGCTGCTCGATAAAACTGACCTTACAAAAGATGATATTGCCGAATACACAGGCGAAAACAAAACTATAAAACCAGTCACAGTTGCAACATATCAGATTTTGACATGGAGACCGGACAAAGACGGCCCGTATCCGCATTTTTCACTGTTCCGCGACTACAACTGGGGACTTATCATTTATGATGAAGTCCACATGCTGCCGGCTCCGGTATTCAGGGTGGCTGCAGAAATCCAGGCAATACGACGCGTAGGTCTTACTGCAACTTTAGTCCGTGAAGACGGAATGGAAGGCAACGTGTTCAGTCTCGTAGGTCCAAAGCGCTTTGATGTGCCGTGGAAAGACCTGGAGTCTTCCGGCTGGATTGCACATGCAGAGTGTGTTGAAGTCCGGATCGATTTGAGCGATGAAGACCAGCTCAACTACGCAGTTGCCGAGCCGCGCAAAAAGCACAGAATTGCAAGTGAAAATCCGAAAAAAATCGAAATTGTCAAAAAGCTGATTGAACAGAATCCGGATGATAAAATTCTCGTAATCGGCCAGTACATTGACCAGCTGAATATAATTTCCAGGGAACTCGGTGCAAGCATTATCACGGGAAAAACTGCGAACGAAGAACGCGACAGAATTTTCAACGACTTCAGGAGCGGTGCAATCAGAGTCCTTGTAGTTTCCAAAGTTGCTAACTTTGCAATAGATTTGCCGGATGCAAGTATGGCAATTCAAGTGAGCGGAACTTTCGGAAGCCGCCAGGAAGAAGCGCAGCGCCTTGGACGTATTCTCCGCCCAAAAGAGCGCAGCAGCCGCTTTTACACGATTATCACACGAAACACCGTGGAAGAAGATTTTGGTTCAAACCGCCAGAAGTTTCTGGCCGAGCAGGGGTACAGTTACCGGGCACTCCGCTGCACTTCGACAGACCTTGCTGAAATTTCAGGAGAGCGTCAATGATTAATTCGGATGAGCGTGTAAAAAAAATTATTGACTGGCGCGAAAGTTTTGTTACACTGCCGGATTCTCATTTTTTTGAATTAATCCGAATGTACCTGGGCGAAATTCATTCCCCGTTCAACAAGCAGAACCTTGTGCAGGATCTGGGCGCATTTCTTGGCCGAGAAGAAAGCAAAAAAACAATCGTTAAACTTTTGAGCAGGCACGACCTTGAAGTTCTTACCGCAGTTTATCTGATTCCTGACGCAACAAACGAAAAACTCGCTGCATTTTTTGACGGAACATTGAACTTTGCCGAGCTGTACGAGCGCCTGCTCAATCTGGAAGAGCGCCTTCTTATTTACCGCCACATTCCAAAAAATTCGGCCAGAACTGTAATCAGCATAAATCCGGTCCTGGAAGATTTGTTAAAACCGTATCTCAAAGTTTCAAATCTTCTGCCTCCGGTTGAACTTGCGCACCAGCTTTATAATTCAACTTTTTGTCTGAGCGCCGACGTGATTGCGGCCTTTGTAAACTTTATCAATTTGAATCCGGGGCTCTGCAAGGCTGATTATTCAATTAAAAAGCGCGACCTTGAAAAACTTTCGGACATTTTTAAAACCGAAAATGCTGAATTCTTTAATCTGCTTCTCAAGGCCTTTGTAAACCTGTCGCTCGTCAAAGACAGTCCGCGCGGAATTCAAATTGACTTTCCACGCTTGAGCGCCTTTGCCTCTCTCGACGGCCGGATTCAACTTGCGTACCTGACACTGGCAACCCATACAAGACTGAGCCGCTCTTACCTGGTTAAATACGCCAGACTTCTGCTCGACGCACTTAATTCAATCAAAAAAGAAGGCTTTACAAAAACAAGCTTTCTCAGAAACGCCTTTTTGCTCAGCCAGAAAAAAGATTCTCCGCTGCAGGGCCTGGCAGCCGGCGGTGGCGGGCGCTTTGCCGCAATGCTTGCCCGTGCCCAGCAGGAAGAACAGAATGCGGACGGTGCGGACAAAGAAATCAGCGCCGGAGATTTTTCCATTATTGAATGCGTATTTGATGCGGCCTGCACTTTCGGTCTTCTCGGCGAGAGCGGAATCGGCACAGAAGGCGAAAAAGTTTTTGCAAAAGGAAACGCCCTCAATCTTGCAGAACAGCTGGAAAAGCAGACGGGACAGGTTCAAAAGGCGATGAGCATTGACGCAGGATTTAACGTGCTCATTTTTCCGGGGCTCAAATTGAATTCACTGCTTGAATTAATGGATTTTGTTGAACTAAAAAACTTTGACACTGCCGCAAGTTTTGAACTTAATAAAAAAGCCGTAATGTTTGCCTTTGACAGGGGACTTTCTTCAGGCGATATTTATTCAATTATTCAAAAATACAGCACATACGAAATTCCTGAAAACGTAAAAATGTCGCTCGATGACTGGGCTTCTTCCTACATGTCGGCTGAACTTTTTAACGGAATCGTTCTGTGCGTAGATAAGGCCAGGGCAAATTTGATTCAAAATAACCCGAAGGCAAAATCTCACATCTGGAAAACCTTTGCGCCCGGTGTTTTTATGCTCGACACCCGCGACGAAGCAGAAGCAGTGCAAATCCTCAAATCCGCAGGAATTGAATACAACTCGACTGTTAAAACTGCGCCTCAAAAAATAGAAGGTTCGGCTTTTCCAGACTTTATTGTGCCGGTAAGTCAGGCTGACAGGCCGGAAGCTCCGGAAGAAGAAGTAAAACTATCAAGCGATGACGAGCGCCGCACACACTTTGAGTCAATGCGCGAGCGGCTTTCTAAACTTACGGTCAACCCGGAACAGAGGGAGGGCCTTCTCCTTCGCATAAACCGCAAAATCGTTTTAAGTCAGTCCCAGCTGAATGCAGAAAGCGTAAAAAACGAAACCATCGAAGCGGGCGGAATGGACTATCAGGGCAAAATCCACGTAGCCGAAAGCGCAATTCCCCTCAACATGATGCTCGAACTTGAATACGACGACAAAGACTCTCCGTCCGGAAAAATTGTCCTTGTCGGTACACCACTTTCGATCGAAAAAAATCCGATGGACACAGTAGTCCACATTGTTGTTGAGCCGGAGCACGTTGAGCGCACACTTTCTCTCGGCGCTGCAAGCAACGTCAAACGCATTCGCGGCGGAATATTGCGGTAGGGAAGTCTTAACACAAAGTTCAATATCTGTTACTGTATATAAGAACAGGATTGAACTATGATTACTGGAATTCTTATTGAAGGTTTAATTTACGGAATTATGGTACTCGGCGTTTTTATGACATTCCGGGTGCTTAATTTTTGCGATATGACGGTTGACGGTGCCTTTCCTATGGGCGCCTGTGTTCTTGCGGCCTGCATTACCCACGGTATTTCGCCTGCAGCAGCTCTTTTGATTGCTTTTGCTGCCGGTCTGCTCGCAGGCTTTTTTACAACTTTAATTTACACAAAGCTCCGTGTTCCTGATCTGCTTGCCGGAATTCTTATGATGACCATGCTCTATTCGGTTAATCTCAGAATTATGTCAAACAAGGCAAATGTTTCGCTCCTCCGCGTTCAGACTGTTTTTTCAAATCTCAAGGATATTTTTCCTGCCGCATGGGGCGACTGGTCTGTCGTAATTTTTATGACAATTTTTGTCGTTGTACTCATGCTTTTGCTGAACCTCTTTTTTATCACTGACTTTGGTTTAACAATGGGCGCCCTCGGAAGCAACCCGCAGATGGTAATCAGCCAGGGCGTTGACCCGCGTTTTGTACGTGGTGCAGGCATTTGTCTTGGCGACGGTCTTGCCGCTTTGAGCGGTGCGATGTTTGCTATGCGCGCAGGTTTTGCCGATGTCGGAAGCGGAACCGGTGTTGTAGTTTCGGGCCTTGCTTCGCTCATGCTCGGTGAATTCATCATCAAATCGAATAAAATTCACTGGCAGACCCTCCGCGTAATTCTCGGTTCAATTCTGTACCGAACCCTGATGCTCATTGCACGCCGCTACGGTTACACAATCGGAATGAACAGCAACGACCTCAAACTTATAACCGGAATTCTCATTATCATCTGTTTAATCATTTCAAAGACTGACGTGGTTGCTTACTTTAAGGAACACATGAAGCGTCCGGCCGTTGAAGGAGGCTTGAATGCTTAAACTTCAGAATATCGGAATTACTTTTAACGCGCACACTCCGGACGAAAATCACGCACTTTCCGGAATCAACCTCGACATCAAAAAAGGCGACTTTATCACTGTAATCGGTTCCAACGGTGCCGGTAAATCAACCCTTTACAACGTTATCGCAGGAACTTTAAAACCTACGACCGGTCAGATTCTGCTGGATAAAGATGAAAATGGCCAGGAACGCAACGTAACTAACGATCCTGAATTCAAACGGGCACGCTACATCGGCCGTATCTTTCAGAATCCGCTTCTGGGGACCGCCGGAAGAATGCGTCTCGAAGACAATATGATGATCTGCTATAAAAAGGGATTTAAGGGATTAAAAATCTCGCTCAACAATAAAATGCGCGCCCTTTTTAAGGAACAGCTTAAGGCGCTCAACATGGGACTTGAAGACCGCCTCAACGACAACGTTGACCAGTTTTCGGGCGGACAGCGCCAGGCCCTTACTCTTCTGATGGCTGTAATGAGCAGACCGTCCCTTCTTTTGCTTGATGAACACACAGCGGCCCTCGACCCGACAAACGCCGCAATCGTAATGGACTTAACACTCCGTTTTACAAAGGAACTTGGCCTTACAACAATGATGGTTACCCACAACATGCAGCACGCGCTTGATTACGGCAACCGCCTTCTGATGATGGACAAGGGTAAGATTATCCTCGACATCAGCGGCAAAGAAAAGGCAAAACTTACGATGGACGACCTCGTTGCGCAGTTTAAGAAGATAAAGGTTGTCAACGACCAGATGCTGCTGCAATAGGGATTGAGAAAAATTACTTGACAATTTGTTTCTACATATAGTAACATTTTGATATATCATAAAGTGCGGAAGTAAATCCGCCCGGAGGTACTTGATGAAAGTTTCAAAAATCGTTCTTGCTCTCGCAGCTTGTGCTCTGGTTTTTGGCACAACAGGCTGTTCAAAAAAGAAGGGCGCAGGTGACAAAAAAGTTAAAATCGGTATTGCTAAAATCGTTCAGCACGTTGCACTTGATGCAGTTGAACAGGGCGTAATCGATGTATTGAAAGAAAACGGCGTTGACGCTGAATATGATCTTCAGAACGCAAACGGCGACGTAAACACAGCTTCACAGATTGCTGATAAATACCGTGACGAGGGTGTAGACGTTGCTGTCGGAATCGCAACTCCTGTTGCCCTTGCACTCGCTCAGTCAATCAAAGACATTCCTGTTGTATTTGGAACAGTAACTGATCCGCTCGGAGCAGGTCTTGTTACAACTCTTGAACACGGCGAAGGCAATGTTACAGGTATGAGCGATGCAATTCCAACTGCACAGCATATTGAATTGTTTAAAAAGATTGCCGGAATCAAAACTCTCGGTTACATCTATACTTCAAACGAAGCAAACTCAGTTTCTTCCCTCGCACTTGTAGAAGACGCATGTAAAGATCTCGGAATTGAACTTGTAACCCAGTCAATTACAAATTCAAGCGAAGTAAAACAGGCTGCAGAAACTATCGTAGACCGCGTTGACGGAATCTACCTTACAACTGACAACACAGTGTTCAGTGCACTTTCAAGTCTTATCGAAGTATTCAACAAGGCTAAAAAGCCGATTTTCTCAGGCGACGTAACAGGTGCCCAGAACGGCGGCTGTTTTATGGCAAACGGCTTTAACTACTACAAGGCCGGCCGTGCAACAGGCGAAATGGTTCTCAAAATCCTGAACGGAACAGCTCCTTCAGAAATCCCTGT
>JAEENG010000068.1 GCA_016283615.1 Treponema sp. | reverse complement strand
CAGAACGATTTTCTCGCTCTTCGGGGTATCAATTCCGGACGGATATATTTCTCTTTTCTGGGATACACAGTCTTTGATTCCTGCATTCCGCTTCAATCTGATTACCCTGATTACTTCGATTGTTCTGATTTCGATTGATGCAGTTAAACCGCTGATTCCGGGAATTTACATTCTTGTTTACGGAATTATGATTTATTTTGCTTCTCCGTTTTTGTACGGGGGAATGAGCGGACAGGGCGACCTTCTTCTTGCTTTTTTGACAAGCGGAATTCTTCTTTCAATTCTTTTTTTGCTGCAGGATACAGGAAAAACACCTTTGAGGGTCTGGGGCAAAATTACATACGCAATTATTGCCGGTATGCTTGCCTTCCTTATCGTAGGACCTGGAACAAGTCCTGCCGGAGCCGTATTTGTAGTTTTGATTATGAATGTGGTTTCTCCGGTTATTCAAAACCTTGAACATTACTTAGAAATGAAACATACAAAAATTGAATTAATGGAAAAAGTAAAGGAATTCCGGGAGGGCTTGGATGCTTAGTGAAGCAAATAAAAAATTACTGATTAAAATAAGCATTCTTGCCGGAACTTTTCTGGTAATTTTTGCAATTCTCGCGTCTTCAATTATCCTTTCCCGCTCATTTTATCAGAACGGATTGAGACAAAACTGCCAGGCAGTTCTTGATGATGTTTATCCAAAGTCCTACAAAACAGGCGAATACGTGGACCTTAAATCCGGCCAGAATTTCAGCGCAGCCTGCTTTAAGGCAAAAAACGTAAAAAACGGCGAAAGTGAATATTATGTAGTCATTGTCCGAATTCCGTCGATTACAGGCGCTGTTCCTGCGGTTTATCTTTATAGCAAACGTACGGGAACAATCTTTGTTTCCTACGCAATTGAAAACGGAAAGGCAGGTAACGTAATGGACGCTGACTTTTCTTCTTCCAGCATTTTGTACTGGCAGAGCCGGATTGAAGAAATGCTGATTAAAAGCGGGGCACTTAAATGATAAATAAAAACAAAGTTTACACATATATTGCAGCATCTCTTGCAATCATAATGGGTGTTCCCGGACGTATCGCCTGGGGCTTACTGATGCTGATTCATTTTAATGTTTTGATTGCACTTACAACTCTGCTTACCCACGCTCTGCGCCGTCTTGAAATTGAAGCAATGCGTGCAGCCCTAATCGCTGTAGAAATTATTGCACTTACAGTTTTGTATAAACAGGTTTTGTCAATTATCTGTCCGATTGCCGCCCTGACTCTGGGCTTTTCACTTTATCTGCCGGCCGCATCTTCAGTAATTATGACAATTCTCGTTTCTTCGTCTTTCAACGACTTAAAAACTGATATGGCAGAAAAGATGAAAGACGCCCTGGTAATAACAGGATTCTGTCTTTCGCTTTTTGTAATCCGCGATATTTTTGGATTTTCGACAATTACATTACCTTCATGGCAGAACATTATCGTAATTAAAATTCCAGTTTTGTTTTCAAGTCTGCCTTTTTCGGCATTTATCGCAACAATTCCGGGTGGCCTGATTATTACGGCGCTTGTTCTTGTTTTGATTACAAAACTCAGCAGCAGGGGAGAAGAAAATGTTTAATTCAATTTTTTATTATCTTTTTGGCTGTTCGATTATTTTTTATTACGGAATCGGCCTGAACCGACTTTTGACCCTCAAAAAAACTTATTCATCCTTTCTGTTCAACATAATCAAATCACTGATTATTACTCTTGTACCGGTAACTCTTTCATATATCGTAATGCACTTTGTTCTGATTCCACTCAGAATGGTTGAATTATTTCCGTTTGTGACAATACTTATTCTGATTTCTGTCGCCCTTCCTGTGCATATGATGATCAGAACCGGAACTCCTGATTTGACAGAAGATTATGCACTGCCATTTTTAGCGATTATTTTGAGCCTTAACGAACAAAGTTCTTTAATCCACGCCCTTGTAATCTGTTTGTGCTGTATTATTGCATTCTATCTTTTCCTGATTTTGATTTTTGCATTCAGAAGAAGATACAGACTGTATACGAGTGAAGACGGATTTAAGCCTTACACACTGCTTTTAATCAGTATTGCGGTTGTAATTATTGCCTTCTTCGGTCTGAATAATTCCTGGCTGATACACGGCCTGAACTGATTTTAGACTTAAAAATAATTTTAAAAAAATTATTATTTTTTCGCTTTTATTTTTCATTTACTTGGTATAAAATGATAATTCCCGGTCGTAAAAACCGGGTATCCGGTAAAATAAATTTATGAAAGTGCTGAATATTTGTTTTTCAGTAAAAATTGATTCAACAATTAATTCGTCTTCCTCAGATATAGAGCGCATCTACCAGAATGTGTTCAAGAAACTCATTTCCTTTTTGTACGAAAAGCCGTACACAAAGATGACGTTTTCTTTTACCGGACCCCAGTTGAACTGGCTCGAAAAAAATCACCCGGAATTTTTACAGCTCACACATGAACTCATTCACCGCAAACAGGTTGAACTTATAGGCGGCGGATATTATTCACCGGTTTTTCCTCTTTTGTTTCCGGTAGACAGGACCGGCCAGATTGAATCCTTGACTTCAGAAATCCGCCGTCTGACTGGAAAGCGTCCACGCGGCATGAACATCAGAAGTTCTGTCTGGGACAACTCGCTTGTTCCATGTATTAAAAACTGCGGAATGGAATATGTTTTTCTTGACAGTTCAATTTTACCGCCAGACTCAAATTTTTACCTTCCGCTTATTTTGAACGAGCAGGGTAAAACCGTAAAAGTAATTCCTGTATTCCGTAACCTTGCCCCGTCAGAAGAAAAGGATGTTTCTGCAGAAAGCTATATTAATTCATTAATCAAACAGGTAGAAAAAGCTACTAAAAACGATATTTATTCAAAAAAGACTGACGAACGAAGTGTATTCATTTATCTTTCAAATTCAAATATCAAAAAACTTCTGGACACAAACTGGCTTGATGAGTTTTTTGAAAAGGCACACAACAATGATTCAATAAATCTCTATCTTCCAAACGAATACATCCACCGCGAAAAGAATTTTGTTTCAACTTATATAAGTCCGGGTCTTCGTGATGATATTGCAAAATGGTCTTTGATTCCGTACACTCCGACAGAAATCAGGAACAAGCATCAGATTACAGTTTACAACTTTATGCAGACTTATCACCGTTTCCGCGCGCTGTATAACCGCATGCTTTACATTTCGCTTTTAATCAACCAGTGTCACGGCGACAAAGCACGCAAAAACGCAGCACGGCAGGCGCTTTGGAAGGCACAGACCGGAGACGCCTTTATCTGTTCTCCTGATGGTATTTTTGCAAACAATGCAATCCGTCAGAGTGCTTACAGAAGCCTCACCGAAGCAGAAAAATATGTAAGAAGTGCAGACAAGTTCCGCGAAAGCGTTACAAGTTTTGATTACAACGGCGATGGTCACGACGATTATATCTGTTCAATGGACAAATATACTGCCTGCATTACACCTGTGGCCGGCTGTATCAACGAACTCGATGTCATGCACAACACAGGCAATTACACCGACAACATGATGCGCATCGAAAAATTCGACAAGGTGAGCGACGACTATGAACGCGGTCTTTTTATAGATCATCTTTTCAGCAGGGAAGAATACAATGATTATAAAAAAGGACTCCCGACCGGCTCCGGAATTTTCTCCCAGGTAATGTTTGACCAGGCTGAATTTTCAGGCCAGAAAAAAGAAATCAAACTCAAGGCAAATGCTTCATTTTCAAATATGAATCTTCCGGTATCGCTGCGTAAAAATTACATTGCAAATTCAAACGGCTTTACGATTCAATACATTCTAAAAAATGAAGGTCCGATTGCGCTGAAGGGCGTTCTTGTTGTTGAATCAAACTTTGCACAGACAGATTTTTCAAGCGCTGACACAAACTCATACAAGGTAGATGTTGTTTCTGCAGGCAGCAGCGCAGAACTCGGCTCAAAAACAAAACCGGTTTCTTCTAAAAATGTCTCATTCATGCAGATTACAGATACATCAAATGATATTTCTTTTGTACTCGTGCCGAACGAAGAATGTTCAGTAACCTGTATGCCGTTATATTTCAGGCGTCCAACCGCAAAATCAACGGCCCCGCAGGTAATCGGAACAACTTTTGTATCTTCACTTGTCTGGGATGTAGATCTTGCTGCCGGAATGGAAATGGAAAAAACAATCAATTTTTCAATCATTACGCCTAAAAAACGCAGCGTTAAAGCAAAGACAAATTAACCGGTCAATAATTGTATAAGTCCTTTATTTTTATTATAATAATTGAACTATGAATAAAAGACTTATTACTTCCGCTTTACCTTATGTAAACAATATTCCTCATCTCGGAAACTTGATTCAGATGCTTTCTGCAGACGTTTTTGCACGTTTTTGCCGCAGCCGCGGTTACGAAACAATGTACGTATGCGGTACTGATGAATACGGAACTGCTACAGAAACAAAAGCTTTACAGGAAAAGAAAACTCCCCGCGAACTCTGCGATTATTACTTTGCAATCCACAAGGATATTTACGAATGGTTCGACATCGCTTTTGATAAATTCGGACGCACTTCAAACGAAGAATGTACAGAAATTACTCAGTCAATTTTTAAAGACCTTGATAAAAACGGATTCATCAAAGAACACACTTCAAAACAGTTGTACTGTACAAAGTGTAATATGTTCCTTGCAGACCGCTATGTAGACGGCGAGTGTCCAAAATGCCACGCAACAGACGCACGCGGTGACCAGTGTGATAACTGCGGAACTCTGCTTGATCCGACACAGCTTTTAAATCCGCGCTGCCACACATGCGGTTCAACACCGGAAGTACGCGAAACAAAACATTTGTACATCGACCTTCCTTCAATTGCACCACAGCTCGAAAAATGGCTCGAAAAAGCAAGCGTAGAAGGTAAGTGGAGCCAGAACGCCATCCAGATGACAAAGGCATGGATTCGTGACGGCTTGAATGAAAGGGCAATTACACGCGACCTTAAATGGGGTATTCCAGTACCAAAAGACGGATACGAAAACAAAGTATTCTACGTTTGGTTCAACGCACCAATCGGATATATGTCTATCACAAAACAGCTCGCTGACGAAATGAAGGCAGCAGGCAAACCAAGTTTTGACTGGAAAAAGTGGTGGCTTCCTTCTGAAAGCTCAGAAAAATTTGAAGAAAAAATCGATCTCTTCCAGTTTATCGGAAAAGACAATATTCCGTTCCACACAGTAGTTTTTCCGTGTTCAGAAATTGGAACCGGCAGGGATTACACAAAACTTTATCATATGTCTTCAACTGAATTCCTGAACTACGAAAGCGGAAAATTCTCAAAATCAAAGGGTGTAGGTGTATTTGGTTCTGATGCAAAAGAATCCGGAATTCCAAGCGATGCATGGAGATTCTACATTTACTACAACCGCCCTGAAAACCAGGACTACCAGTTTACATGGAAAGACTTCCAGGAAAAATACAACAAGGAACTCATCGGAAACCTCGGAAACCTCGTTAACCGCACGCTTTTGTTCATCAACAAAAACTACGGCGGCGTAATTCCACAGGCTCCAAAAGACGAAGCTCTCTGGGCACAGGTTCTTGAACACGAAAAGAAAGCAACCGAACTCCTGGAATGGGCAGAACTCAAGGAAGCATTCCACGAAATCTTTGCAATTTCTGATATCTGTAACAAAGCATTCCAGGCCGCAGAACCTTGGAAGGCAGTAAAACAGGACAAGGCAGCCGCTGACAAAATTCTCTATAACCTTGCATACGTAATCAAAGATCTGATGATTATGATTCAGCCTTATCTTCCAAAATACTCGAAGGTTGTTGCAGGATACCTCGGTAAAACAATTTATGACGCACACTACGGTGTAGAAGCAAAACCGGACAGCCTCACATGGGCCGACCTTGGAAAGATGGAAGGTCTTGATAAAATTTCTGAAACTTCCGTTTACTTTACACCACTTGATAACAAGGCTGTTGACGCATTCCGCGAAAAGTTTGCAGGTCAGCAGAATGCCAAAAAAGAAGAAAAACCTAAAAAGCAGGAAAAGAAGGCCGACCCGGCAGAAGAAAAACCGGCACTTACTCCACAGCAGCAGATTGACTTCTTTAACGCAAATATTGAACTCAGGGTTGCCAAAATCACTGATATCAAGCCGAATCCGGACGGAGACAAGCTTTATATCGAAACAATGGATGACGGCAGCGGCACTCCACGTACAATCCAGTCGGGACTCCGCAAATACCTGACAGAAGAACAGCTTCTCGGAAAGCACGTAATTATCGCCGCAAACCTTGCTCCACGTAAAATGCGCGGAGTTGAAAGCTACGGTATGCTCCTTGCAGGAGACTACACAGAAGACGGAAAGGAATGCGTAGAAGTTCTTGAAGCTCCATGGGCAGAACCTGGAACAAAGGTTGTTCTGGAAGGCACTGACGAAAACGCAGTTAAAAAGGCAGAAATTTCAGGAGATGAATTCTTCTCGGTAATGATCGAAGCCAGAGACGGTGTTGTTCAGGTTGCAGGTAAAAAACTTCTTGCAAAAGGAAAGGAAATCAAAACTGTAAAAGCCCTCAACGGCGAAATCGGCTAATAAGGTAACAGTGGTGTCTAAGCGATTTCAACAGACTGACTTTTGGTGTGAATTTAAATGCACACACGGCTGGAATAAAATAGCAGCGGGCGGAATAAACGTTCTTACAAGAACTTTCCGCCTGGGCTTTTTAAAGTTTTCTCTTGCATATATTCCATACGCGCCGGAAGTTGAATCAGATACTGGTTCATACATTGCCTGCATAAAAGATTACACTCAAAAAATAAAGCCTCTTCTCCCGTCAAATACACTTTGTATCCGTTACGATGTGCCTTTTGACGGCGCTTCCCTTGAAGAACGTGAATCTTTTATCAAAGATGCCCTCAAAATCGCAAAAAACACCGGCTTAAAACTCAAAAAAACTTCGGTAGACGTTCAGCCGCCTGATTCTACTTATCTTGAATTATCAAAGACAGAAGATGAAATTCTTGAGGAAATGAAAAATAAATGGCGCTACAAC
>JAEENG010000067.1 GCA_016283615.1 Treponema sp. | reverse complement strand
CTTTGACAGGCCAGTTTTCTGTAATTCTGTTAAAAACTTCCTTTATTTTCATCGATCGTATCCTCAATTGTTTTTTCTTTTGCTGTTAAATCCAGAAGCTTTTCGAGCTGGCGTGTAATCTGGGTTGTATTAAGGTCATAATGAAGGCGTGAGTCGTAGGCAAGTGAAATTGCACCGGACTCTTCGGAAACGACAAGCACAACAGCGTCGCTGATTTCGCTGAGGCCAAGGGCCGCACGGTGGCGGGTTCCAAAGGTCTTTTTGATGTCGTACTGCTCGCTCAAAGGCAAAAAACAGCCTGCACTGATAATCTTTCCGTTTTGAACTATACAGGCCGCGTCGTGAAGCGGTGTGTCATGTCCAAAAATCGTTACCAGAAGGGCCGAAGAAAGGTCAGCGTTAATGCGGGTTCCTGTGTCGATAATGTCGTCAAGCTTTGTGTGGCGTGTAAAAACTACGAGCATACCGCGCTTCATTTTAGAAAGCATTTCTGCCGCGATAATTACTGTGTCAACGTAAGTATGTTTTGAGCGGTTGCCGAAAGTAAACCACTGGCTTTGTCCGAGTTTTAAAAATACTTTTCGGAGTTCCGGCTGGAACAAAATGGCAAAACAGATAACAAGTCCTGGAGCAAGTTTCCGTAAAACCCACAGAAGCATGTCCAGATGAAAAAGAAGTGCAAGCGCGTACGCCATCGCAACAACGACAGCCGCCTTGATAATCTGCATTGCATTTGTTTTTACAATGATTTCGTAGGCCTTATAGATAATGAAAGTCATTACGCCTATATCAATTACAGGCCGGATGAACTCATAAGCTTTAAGAAGGTTATCAAAAGCGCTCACTTTTCTACTCCGTAAAAACTCCGTATTCGATTCCGTCAAGAACACGAAGTGAGTCAACTGCTTCCTTTACATCATGAACACGAATAAGGGACGCTCCATGTAAAACAGCAATTATATCTGCTACTATTGTACCACAAAGTCGGTCTTTTGTTTTGTTATTTGTTAAAAAACCTATGACAGATTTTCTGGAAAGTGCCATTAAAACCGGATATTTTGAAGTGCAGAGTTTTCCGCAGTTTTTAATTAATTCACAGTTGCCCGGTCCGTCTTTTCCAAAACCGATTCCAGGGTCAAGAATAATTTTATCAGAAGATATTCCCTGCTGTAAGGCGAATTGAATCCGATTCTGCAGGTATTCATCAACTTCCTTAAAAATGTCCTCGTAAGAAGTGTTTTGCTGCATTTTGTCCGGCGTACTTCTTTTGTGCATAAGAATCACGGGAACTTTTTCTTTTGCGCAGTATGGTGCAAGTTCTGCATCGTCTTCGAGGGCGGCAACATCATTCAAAATGTCAGCCCCTGCCTCGCGGCATGCTTTAAAAACCTTTGCACTTCTTGTGTCGACAGAAATGGGAATATCACTCACCTTTCTTACTGCTTTAATAACCGGAAGAAGTCTTTTTATCTGAACATCTTCGCTCACATATGAGGAGCCCGGTCTTGTTGACTCAGCGCCTATGTCGAGGATGTCAGCACCTTCCCTGATGAGCCTGATGGCAAGAGACTTTCCGCCGCGGCTTTTTTTCCAAAAGGAATCAGGAGTTACGTTTACAATGCCCATAACAAAGGCTCTGTGATTTGTAGTAATTGTGCGGTCAGAAAGTTTTAATTCAATCATTTTTTATAAAGCAGAGCCAGCGCCCTTTCGGCAAGGCTTCTGCAGTCCATTTTACAATCTTCTAGAATCTGGGTACGGCTTCCCTGGGAAAGAAATTTCTGCGGGAATGCACATATTTCAAAATTATTATATGAGTTTTTAAGAAGATAATCACCTGCACTCTGGCTGATTCCGCCTTCTTTAACTCCGTCTTCTGCAAAAATTACAGCATCATATTCTTTTGCAATATTATAAAAAAAGTCAAAATCAAAAGGTTTTATAAAACGGACTGAATAAATATCTGCCCTTACACCTTCCATCAAAAGTGAACGGCAGGCCTGCAATGTTTCTGCAAGAATGCCTCCGGTGCACACAAAGAGAACTTTTCTGGAAGGCTTTGCTTTTTCATCTTCTGTTTCAACATCCCTGTCAAACTGAACGGAAAGGCTTGGTGCAAAAGTATCGGAACTTACAAAAACGCCCCTTCCTTCCCGGATTTCTGCACTAAAAGGCTCAAGTTCAGAAGGACAGGTTGATTTTGGATAGCGGATAACAACAGGCTTTCCGGCATTTACCGCCCAAGTCAATGACAATTCAAGATCGCGCGCAGTTGCTGGTGATAAAATTGTAATATTTGGAACCGGGCGCAGCAAGGCGATATCAAAAATTCCCTGGTGGGTTTCACCGTCATCAGGAACTGCCCCGCTTCGGTCCAGGCAGATTACGGCGCCAAAATGCGAAATTGCAATATCGTGAATTATCTGGTCGACCGCCCTCTGTATAAAAGTTGAATAAATTGCGACAACAGGTGTCATTCCGCCGGCCGCAAGGCCTGCAGCAAAACTTACCGCGTGCTCCTCTGCGATTCCGACATCGTAAAAGCGCTCAGGATATTTTCGGGCAAATGCATCGAGACCTGTTCCCTTTGCCATTGCGGCAGTGATTGCGGCAATTTTATTATTATCAGAGGCAAGTTTTACCATCGTCTGACTGAAAATCTGTGTAAAACTCAAATTGTCAAATTTTTCTACCTTACCGTCACTGATTAAAAACGGTCCGATTCCGTGGAAGGTTGCAGGGTCATTTTCTGCCGGCGAATAGCCCTTTCCTTTTGTTGTCATTACATGAATTACAACAGGTCCGGTAAGTTTTTTTGCCTGCATGAACACTTTTTCCATTTCCCTTATGTTGTGTCCGTCCAGGGGGCCCACATATTCAAAACCCAGGTCAGAAAAAAGATTGTTTGAAAGGAGAAGACCTTTTAAGGCCCTCTTGAACCTGTAGATTACCTTTCCCAGATGCCTGTCTGAGTTTGGAAGTTTACCTACAAGGTAATTGAGTTTATTTCTAAAATGCTGGTAAAAACCGGACATTGATAATTTACTGAGATAATTAGAAATTGAACCTGTGTTTTCGCTGATGGACATTTTATTGTCATTCAACACGACAATTAAGTTTTTTCCGAGCTGACCCGCGTGGTTCATCGCTTCCAGTGCCATTCCGCCGGTTAAGGCTCCGTCTCCGATTACGGCAACAACCTTTCCGTCCTTACCGGTGTTCTGCCAGGCTGCAAGCAGACCAATTCCCTGCGAAATCGAAGTTGAACTGTGTCCGTTGTCAAAAAAATCATGGGGACTTTCTACGCGGCGCGTAAAACCGCTGATTCCGCCGTGCTGACGGAGTGTATCAAACTGATTGTAACGGCCCGTAAAGATTTTATGGGCATAACACTGATGGCTTACATCAAAGATTATTGCGTCATCAGGTGAATTAAAAACTCTGTGAAGGGCGATTGTTAATTCAACAACGCCAAGATTTGAAGCTAAATGGCCGCCGTTTTTACCAACAACTTCAATTATTTTTTTGCGGATTTCTTCGGCAAGCTGAGGCAGTTTATTTTTAGGAACATTTTTTAAATCTTCAGGAGATTGAATT
>JAEENG010000066.1 GCA_016283615.1 Treponema sp. | reverse complement strand
ACAAGTTACTGGAAATAATCAAAGCCGTTATCATGAATAAAAATGTTATCATTGCGGCTGTTGCCTGTGTTTTGCTGATGAATTTTGCAGGCTACGTTACACGATACCGGAAAAAGATTCCAAAACCACGCGTTAAGAAAGCTTCTGCAGCTCCGCGTCCAGCACCGCCTTCAGATGATGGAGGCGACGGCGGAGATGATGGAGACGGTGGCGCTGGCGAGGAGTGATATAATTCAATAAACCTTTTTTTCTTTTTACAATCTGCAGACGGTCTTTCCACGGACCGCCTGTTTTTTTTATGCGCCTGTCTCCCATGAGCTGATTCAGGATTTCCCTTATGTCTGATGACTCCCAGATATTTTTCTTTAGTAAAGGCAAATCTTCCCTGTTAAAAATCTCTGTCAGTTCATGAGTACATTCATCCTTTGTAAACATCCTCGAATACTTTTTGATGAACCTGACCGCTGTCCGGGCATCATTTGCGCGGTAAGACAATTCTTTTCCGGCTGCACGCGCGTCACAGATATCGCATCCGGCGCATTCGGTGTGCTCGCCGCTCAGGTAATTGAGCATAAAATTACGGCGGCAGGTTTTGCTGTAGGCAAAGTCGAGCATCACGCGCTCACGGCTGTTTCTGCTCATGTGGCGGCAGCGCGCTGTGTCCTGATGACTCCATATCAAAATTGAATTTACATTGTCTCCCTTGCGCCCTGCGCGGCCCGCCTCCTGAATAAAGTTTTCCAGGTGGTCCGGCGCGTCCAGGTGGATAACCGTGTAGATGTTTCCCTTGTCCATTCCCATTCCGTAGGCGCAGGTCGCCGTCAGGATCCCGTCGTCGCTGTCAAAGAACCATTTTTCGATTTTGTTCTTTTCTTCCTTAGTGAGCCCTGCGTGGTAAAAGCGCACATTGCCGCAGTTGTAATAAGAATCTATAAGGCGCGCCATGTCCTCCGTCCTGGCTCTTGTTGAACAGAATACAATCAGTGGTTTTTTAGACTCTATTACGGCTTTTAGAACGGCCTTCTTTTTGGCATAAGCATATCGCACTTCGTAGTGAATGTTTGCCCTGTCAGCCGAGCTTTGAAGGAGATGTGCCTTTTCTTCAAATAAAACTTCCTGTATGCGGTCAAGAACGACAGCGCTTGCGGTGGCGGTAAATGCGGTAACAACGTATACTCCGAGTTCTTTTATAACCTTTCCAAGCGTCAGGTATGACGGCCTGAATGTGTCTCCCCACTCACTTACGCAGTGGGCTTCGTCGATTGCAATGTGCGAGATTTTTGTTTCTTTTAAAACCTGAATAATCTGATTGCTTTGAAGAACTTCCGGATTTGCGATAATTACTTTTACGCCTGAGCGGATTTTATCAAAGATTTTCTGCCTTTCACTTTCTTCAAGGCCGCCTCTTAAAACAACGCAGTCAAGGCCTGCCCCCTGGATTCTCCTTTCCTGGTCTGCCATAAGTGCCAGAAGAGGGTAGATTACAAGAGTTGCTCTCGGCAAAAGAATTGCGGGCGTTAAAAAACAAAGGCTCTTTCCGGCCCCTGTCGGAAGAAGGACAACCTGACGGCCGCGGCAGACATCGTCATTCAATTCATCAGGCTGGTCAAAGCCTTCTCCGATTGCCCCGGCACTGTCGAGAATGTTGGAAATTACAAGCTGCTGCCATGGAAAAAGGTAGCGGACTCCGAACGCCTTTCTTGTCGCCTGTATCAGCGGAGTTTCTTCAAGTTCTTCGTCTGTGTCAAAACTCTGTGCCGGGTAATCGACGCCTTCTGTAAAAAGTTCTTCGGACATAAAAAAATCAGAGCCTCCTGTATATTACATTGCTCTGATTTTTAAAAAGTCTCAGTGAATTTATATAATAAGGTGTTATTTATCGAGAATTGTGATTTCTACACGGCGGTTTTTAGCCTTTCCGCGTTCTGTCTTGTTTGAAGCCACCGGAACTTTTGAACCAAAGCCCTGTGTAAAAATATGCTTCTTTTCGCGTACACCCAGCTGAACTAAAAAGTCTGCAACAGCCGAAGCTCTCTCTTCGCTCAAAAGCTGGCAGGATTCTTCGCTTCCGGCACGTGCTGTGTGTCCTGCAATCAAAAGGTCGTTGCCCTCATATTCATTTAAAATGGCACCGATTTTTTGAATTTTTACCATTTCGCTTTCCTGCAGAACTGCAGAGTCCGGCAGGAACTGAATGTTTTCGAGGGAGATTGTAAGGCCCTTTTCTGTTTTTGTTACGGAAATGTCTTCAAGACCTAAGTCTTCAACCTTCTGCATAACATCTTTTACGTTTTCTTCTGTGGCACTGCGTTTAAATTCAGTTACTTCAACATTTGTGGTTCCGGTAAATGAATACTGGTTACCAAGGCTTGTTTCCATTACGATTCTGAAGTTTTCTGTGTAATGGTCAATCTGCCCCTTTTCGTTGTCCCACCAGATTGTGCGGTTTGAATAGCCCATTGTCGTAACAGGATAATCGCCTTTCGGGCGGCTGATAGCCGGAGTTTCGTAATAAAGGGAGTAGTTTGCAGTGATTATCTGGAATGTTTTTTCTTCTTTGCTTGAATCCGATGAAATTCCCTTTTCGTCGCGTTCGTATTTGTATTTTGCTACAAAAGGTACGTGGAACGGTTCTTCAATTCCAAATCCGCGGCGAAGGTCTTCTGCTTCGTAGCCTTCTGCATTCCATTCGTCTCCGACCTTAACCTTTTTGTCCGGAAAGACAGGAAGGTCACGGATTACAGGCATAAAGTATCTGCTGTCGATTTCAAAACGGCCAGATTTATCACGCCAGAAGTCGCTTTCAAAGGTTTCGCCCCATTTGTAGGAACCTTTTGAAATGCCTGCGCCTGATGACTGTTCGCTTGTCATAAAGGTACCCTGGATGTGACCTCGTCCGTCTTTGTCGACTTCGGTAAGCCGTTCTGTAACGCGGCTTAAAATCTGGGCATGGTGGTTCAAACGGCCGTTGTATTTAACATCTTCTTCAACTGTAGAAATCAGCGAAAAGTTGTCATCGGCCTTATATTTGAATTCAAGTTTGATTCCCTCGTCTGCAGAGAGAGGAATTGAACAGAGTGCAAAAATTGCGAGATTGAACAGATTTAGTTTTTTCATTCCTGTGGTTCTTTATCGTTATTGATTGTCAGGATGGCACTTGCATCGCCGGAAAGCATTGCATTACAGCGATCAAGGGACATAGGTTTAGCAGTCAAAAATCCCTGAATTGTCTTACAGTTGATGTTTTTAAGGATGTTTAACTGTTCCGGATATTCAACACCTTCTGCGATTGTATCAAGGCCCATTTTTGTAACCATGGAAACAATCGAGTCTGTAATATTTGCTTCAACACCATCTTTGGAAGTGATGTTTGCGATAAATGATTTGTCAATTTTAAGTGTTGTAATCGGCAGTACCTGAAGGTAATTGAGCGAAGAGTAGCCCGTACCAAAGTCGTCGAGGGAAATTCCGATTCCCATGGCACGAATCTGGTTCAAAAGTTTGATAACTTCTTCCTTGTTGTCAATCATTACGCCTTCAGTGATTTCGATTTCGAGATGTTTTGTGTCGATATTGTACTTTTTAATCTTTTCTTTCAGGTTGAATAAAAAGTCCGGTTTCTTTAACTGAATCGGCGAAACGTTAACGCTCATAATTCCGTCAAAATTGTAATTTTTAACCCAGTCGCTCAAAGTTTTGAGCGCAGTGTCCATTACCCAGTCACCGAGCGGAATTACAAGTTTTGTCTCTTCGGCAATTGAAATAAAGCGTTCAGGATTAATCCAGCCGAGCATTTCGTCATGCCAGCGTAAAAGTGCTTCAAAACCGCGCAGCTTGTTTGTCGCAACATCAAACTGCGGCTGGTAGTACAGTTGGAATTCATTATTAACGAGGGCGTCAGAAATACGCACCTGAATATTAAGTCTGTCCAGGAATCTTTCCTGCATCGGGTTCTGGAAGAAGCAGAGATTATTGCGGGCATTCTTTTTGGCTTCAAACATTGCCATGTCAGAGAATTTAAGAAGTTCGCCGCATTCGAGGGAGTCGTCCGGATAAACTGCAAGACCGCCTGAAAATTCAATTCCGTCAGCGTTAAATGTCTCGAGAATTACATCGCCGATATTGAGCAGAGTGTCACGGCTTGAAAGATTTTGCGCAAGAACGACAAATTCATCACCGCCAAAACGATAGGATTTAAGGCCGTTTGGTTCAAAATGTTTAAGAATTTCTGCCGCGTTGCAAATCAGCTGGTCGCCGGCAGCGTGTCCGCGTGAGTCGTTGATGAACTTCATGTTGTCCAGGTCCATCATAATGATACCAAACTTTGTGTCGTTCTTTGCGGCTTCCTGTCTGGCAGTTTCCATGTCTTCAAAAAGCTGCTGTTTGTTATTGAGTTTTGTCAGGGTGTCGTGGTAGGCGATAAATTTTAATTCCTCGTTGAGAGAGGCAATTTTATCAAGTTCGTTTTTAAGTGAATCCTGGGAATTTGACAGTTCTTCGGTAAGTTTTGCAAGGCGCTGATTCTGCTGTTTGAGAGTTTCTTCGCGGTCCTTTTCTTGGGAAATATCCAGAACGCTGAATGCAATTAAATTACCGGTGATTGAATTCATGGTAATCAAAAGCCAGCAGGAATATTTTTTTGAATAGAATGTGTGGGAAACTGTGCTGTTGTGTTCGAGAACTTCTTCAACTGTTTTTGCCCATGGCATTTCGATTGAAAGACCGTCTTTAAAACTATTAAAGAACATTCCTTCTCTAGCAAGTTTGTTGAATTTTTTTGTAAATGCCTCGTTTATGTAAAGGATTTCAAAATCCACTGCGCTTTTACCGTCAAGGACGGGTTTGCCAATTACAAGCGGCATAAAAAATTTGTCGATAGAATCTTTAAATTCTGATAGTGTCAGCATGTCCCAATCACGTTATTTTGTTATAATCGAAGTCGCGTTTTTTGCTCCTTCGTCCATATAATATCGGCAGAATTTAACATTTTCGCCACGCTTTATTCAAAAAAAGCGTGTTATACAACAATATTTTTTTTCAGACCATATTTCGAGTTTTTCAAATTATTCCCAACAAAAATCTGCCTCTCGGCGAGAGCACGTCAACAAACATCGCAGTGAGCGAAGCTCAGGCGAGTTTGTGCCGTAACCTCGCCTACGGCAGATCTGCACCTGCTGATATCCGAAAAACTCGAAATTTCCCGATAAAACATATATTGATTGAATAAATATCAGTTTTTTTTCTGAAAAAAAAAGCCGCACTTCAGTTTGAAGTGCGGCTTTGTGTCAGGCAGTTATGTCCTATTCAGAGAAGCGGATGTCCTGCCAGATTGTATTGTATTTATCAAGGCCTTCAGCAATGTCTTCCTTAAGAACACAGTTGTTCATCTGGCTTGCGTCGTACATTGGTTTTTTAGTTGTGAATTCGGCAGCGGCCGGGATTACAAAGCACGGGAAGTTGAATGCATCAAGGAATTTTGCATAAACTTCAGGGCGGTGGATGTAGTTGATAAATTCGTTTGCAAGTTCAACATGTTTTGCATCTTTGAGAATACACATGCTGTCGAGGTAAGAAGGACCACCTTCTGCAGGGATAAAGAAGTCGATTGTTTCGTCCCATTTTTCTTCCGGAACTTCGCCATAGATAACTTCTGCATAACCCTGGCAGAGCCAGAAGTCGCCGCTTGCAAATGATTTACCAAAGCCTTCTGCGTCAAATTTTACGAGGTTCGGCTTCCACTGGTTTATAATCAAATCTTTTGCCTGTGCAAGTTCATCATCGTTCAATGTGTTGATGCTGTAGCCGAGTGTTGTGAGTGCATCGCCTACAACTTCGCGCATGTCATCCATCATTGTTGCGTGACCTGCAAACTGTTTGTCTGCAAAAATCTTCCAGTTACGTTCATAGCTTCCTGCAGGTACCTTTGTCTTGTTTACAGCAATACCTGCTGCACCAAGGTAGTATGGAGCGCAGTACTTCATTTCCGGGTCGTATGTAGCCATTTTTGAAATAAGCGGGTTAACATACTTGTTGTTTGTCATTTTTGAAGAATCAAGTTCACGGAGCATTCCCTGCTTGATCATGATTGAACAGTAGTCCTGTGATGGAACTACGATATCATAACCTTTAGCACCTGCACGGAGTTTAGCATACATTTCTTCGTTTGAAGCGTAGCTGTCAACTTTGATTGTACAGTTGAATTCCTTTTCAAAGTCCTTGAGAACTTCATCTGGAGTGTAGTATGTCCAGTTATACAAATACAATGTCTTTCCATCATCTTTTGAACATGAGAAAAGACCCAGTCCGGCTACAGCCAACGCAGCTGTAATAACCATTTTTGTGACAATTTTTTTCATAAGACGTTAATTCCTATAATCACAAAAAAAATATTCAAACACCCCACAAGGTGCTTTTTCCAGCAGAATTTCTCCTGCAGGTTATTCAATTAATTAGTGCGAAGCGGCAAAACTCTTTAACCCTTTTCGCAGGACAAATGTAATCATACAGATTGCGAGAATAATAACGAATGAGAGCGAGTTGATTACCGGACTTACGCCAAAACGAATCATCGAGTAAACGTAAAGTGGAAGTGTAGTGCTTCCAGGTCCGCTTACGAGGAATGTAATAACGTAGTCTTCGAGACTCATTGTAACGCTCATCATAAAGCCGCTTACGATTCCAGGCATAATTGCAGGAATGATAACCTTGAACAATGTTTGTCTTTCGTTGGCTCCAAGGTCGTGGCTTGCTTCGATGATTGAATAATCAAATTCATCAACGCGCGCTGTAACCATAAGATAAACGAACGGCAGACAGAAAGTTGTATGTGCGATAAAAATTGTTACAAGGCCAAGGCTCATTTTAATTGAACTGAAGAAAATCAAAAGAGAAAGTCCCATGATAACTTCCGGAAGAACCATCGGCAAAAAACTTACTGTCTGAAGGTAGCCGCGCCCAAAGAACTTGTACCAGCTGACACCGATTGCAGCAAGAGTTCCGAGGATTGTAGCGACAATTCCGGATGTAATTGCGACGATAAAACTGTTTAAAAGCGAATTCCACAAAGGTGCGCTGTCAAAAATCAGTTTCTGATACCAGATAAATGAAACGCCTGTAAAGGTAGTGTCTTTTGATTCATTAAATGAATAAAAGATGATTACCAGAAGAGGCAGAAACAAAAACAAAAGACAAATAATAAGAACAGTTTTAGAAAAACTGACCGGTGTGTTGCGTTTTTTCCAGTCGCGTTTTGCATGGCGTGCAGGTTCGCTCGCCTTTTTGTGCTGGGCATAGAGCTTAAAAGGGTTTACAAATGTCATTTTGTACCTCCGTTCAACGGATCTTCTTTGGTAGAAACCTTTTTAAGGTCTGCTTCTTTTTTGTTTGAATACAGCATCCACAGAATTCCAAGCATACTGATTAATGTTAAAACCATGCTGAATGCGGATGCAAGCGGCCAGTTACGTGTCTTCTGAACCTGGTCAACGATGATGTTACCAATCATATAGCTGTCTTTGCCGCCGACGATGTTTGGAACCGTGTATGCACCAAAAATCGGGATAAAGGTAAAGATAATTGCAGAAATGATACCGCTCTTAATTCCAGGGAGGAGAATTTTGTAAATTGACTGCGGTTTTGTGGCTCCGAGGTCGCGGCTTGCTTCAAGGAGCGAAAAGTCAAAACGGTCTACTGCTGTAAAAATCGGGAGAATTGCGTACGGAAGGTACATGTAAATGCTCAGAATGATTACAGCGGTTTTTGTGTACATGAATTTTACAGGTTTAAAAACTGCTTCCGGATTTGAAGTAATTTTATTCCATAAGTTAAAGAAGAATTTTAAAAGCATGTTTAAAATTCCGTTGTCGCCCAGAATCGTAATCCACGCAAAGATACGGATGAGAGAGTTTGTCAAAAAAGGAATAATTACCAGAACGAGAAGAAGTGTCTGATGTTTGCTGCGTGCCATGGCGTATCCGCAGGGAAGTGCCATGAGAATTGTAATCAGTGTTGCAACCAGCGTAATCCATAGTGTGCGCAGAAAGATGATTCCGTAGGCAGGGCTCAGCATCTGCTGATATGCCTTGAGGGAAAACTCTGCGACAACCGAACCGTAAACGTCTCTTTTCATAAAAGAGTAACATACGATAATTACGATTGGAACAATAAAAAATATACTGAACCAGACACCCATCGGCCACGCGTAGAGCGGACCCGGATTAGGCTTTTTGTATTTTTTGTCTCGTGCAGCCTTTGCAGCCTTTAACTGAAGGCTTTCTTTAGGTTTAGATGACTCTGCCATAATTTCGTTAATCCTG
>JAEENG010000065.1 GCA_016283615.1 Treponema sp. | reverse complement strand
CCTGCCTTTACGTTACCGCTTACGAACTTGTTGGAACCGTCCATTGCAGAGTAGAAATCACTTTCCCTCTGAATTGAAGCCTTTTTTTCCCTTGCCTGTTCATCCGTAATTGAACCTGAATTCAACTCGGAGTCAACGGCAAACATCTTGCTGTTCATTGAATCAAGTGCAAAACGTGCGGCAACTTCACTTACGCGCGTAGCACCTTTTGTAATTACGACGGTCTGGATAACAATCAGGATCAAAAAGATGACCATACCGATAATGATGTCGCTTCCGGCAACGATATTGGAAAACTGTTTGATCATGTTTCCATCGAATGCGTCAAAACCTTCGTGACCATGTCCCAGAATGTAACGTGTGGAACAGACGTTCAGAGCAAGACCATAAATCGTTGTCGCAAGAATAACCCGCGGGAACGAAGACAAATTGGAAGACTTTGGGGTGTAAAGAACAACCAATAAGATTATGAGGGATGCTGCTATATTTAAAACCATTAAGAAGTCAAGAATTTTTCCGGATACAGGGAGAATGAGCATGAGGACAACGAGAACAAACATTGCCGCTACTGCGTGATTTTGAGACTTTTTTAAAACATTAGTAAAATCGTTAGCCACTCCCCACCCCTGGTTGACTTACTATTTTTTGTTGAGATATCCGATTTGTGAATATACGGTTGCGATAACCTTATAATATTCTACAGGTATTATATCACCAACTTCGGTCTTTGAATAGAGCTCGCGGGCCAAAGCCATGTTTTCTACCATCGGAACATCATTTTCTCTTGCAATCTGCTTTATTCTCTGAGCCATCAAATCCTGGCCCTTAGCATTAATCATCGGGCTGTCTGCCTTTTCTGTATCATATTTCAAGGCAACGGCAAAGTGAGTCGGGTTTGTAATTACGACATCACTTTCGGCGACAGCATGGGGAAGGTTTCTCTGTAAAAGTTCGCGCTGGGCACTTTCCAGCTTGGACTTTACTTCAGGATCTCCTTCCTGCTCCTTGAATTCTTGCTTAACTTCCTGCTTGGTCATCTTCATGCTTTCCATAAACTGATGCCGCTGAACAAAATAGTCAGGAATTGAAATGGCTAAAAATATTACCGCACAAAAGGCCAGAATCTGTGCCGCACAGTTACTTATTCTTCCGGCCGCCATCTTTATGCTGGAAGTCTGTAATAATTCAAGAATCGAAGGCAGGTTTGCACGGATTATAATGTAGGCCGTCAAAGTAACTGCAAAAACCTTTACAAGGGATTTTACAACATTAAAACCGCCTTCAAAAGAAAAAACCGTCTTTTTTAAATACTGGCCCAGTTTTGGCACAATGTTTGAAAACTTTGGTTCAATCGGCTTAGTAGAAAAAATAAATCCACGGTTCTGGACAATGTTTGCTGCAATACCTGCAACAGAACCTGCCACTGCAAGGGGCAGAACCATACGGGCAAAATTTACAAGAAAGTTTACAAAAAACTGTCTCTGTAAAAAGTCCTGCTCAGTACAGCGGGTAAAAAAGTAAAGCAGAACTTCCTGGCACCAGTTAAGATAATAAGGTGCAACAATAATCAAAACTATGACACAAACAAAAAGCACGAGGGCTCCGTTTACTTCCTGGCTTTTAGGGACACGGCCTTCTTCACGCGCTTTATGAAGTTTAAGCTCCGACGGTTCCTCGGTACGGCCTTCGTCTTCGGCCGCAAACCACTGAAGGTCAATTTCTTCAAAACTCATTTATTGACCTCCCCTGAAAAACGCAAAGAGCGACTGCAGGTTCATAAAGCCGGTTCCAAAAGAGCGGATAAAGAAATCGCACAAAACCTGCATCAGCGATGAAATTATAAAGAATGAAAGCAGAATCATGATCGGAAAACCTTCGGAAAGAAGGTTCATCTGAGGAGCTGCCTTGGAAAGAATTCCCATAGTAACGGAAATCAGAAAAAGAGTTCCCATAATCGGCAGCGCAATGATGAAGGCGTCGGCAAATAATTTGGTTAAAGATGTAAGCATAAAACTCATTAAATGGTCCCGTGCTCCATCCATCAAAAAAAGCATTGAATTCATCGTTGTAAAACTCGAAGTCAATCCGCCGCTGAACAAAAGCTGGGCCCAGTGATTCTGCAAAAATAAAAGCAGGGCTATAAGGTTAAAAAACTGTCCCATCAGAGGGTTTTCTACCTGACTCAAAGAGTCATAAACTTCAGAGGCACTAAAACCCATCTGAAAGGCAAAAAACTGACCTGCCGTACTGAATGCGGTAAAAATAATGTTTACATAAAATCCGGTAATTACACCGATTAAAACTTCCCCTGCAAGAAGCAGAAGATAATTCAAATTGAATACACCGTCACTGGTCATGTACGGCTGATAGGAAACAAAATCAACCTGGGGATAAATCAAAAAGGCCATGTAACCTGCAATAGCTACTTTTGCAATGCGTGGAACTGTCCGCATGGAAAAAAGAGGAAGTGTTAAAAGTAAAGCAAAACACCGCCCCGCAACAAGTAAATAAAACGGGGCCCTTAACACCAGAGTCTCCAGCATGGCTTATCCTAATCCGCCAGGCTCGGGATTATACTGAACAAGTTGAATGTGTAGCCGCGCATCATTGCAAACATCCACGATGAAAGCAGAGCAAGCATTCCGAGAATTACAAGAAGTTTAGGCAAAAAAGTCAGAGTCTGTTCCTGAATTGATGTTGTTGCCTGAAAAATTGCAACTACAAGACCGATAATCAGGGCCGCACCAAGAATCGGAGCGCACAGTACAAAAACCTGAAAAACGGCACCACGCATTAAAGTAACAAGATAACCAATACTCATTTTTTACCTCCCGCTTTTGAATTTAATTTTTTATTTAATTACAGAAATAAACAGTTGCTGTGTTAAAAGGCCCCATCCGTCTACAAGTACAAAAAGCATGAGCTTGAACGGCATGGAAATCTGTACTGGAGGAAGCATCATCATACCCATACTCATGAGGATACTTGCAACAACCATATCGATAACGATGAAAGGGATATACAGAATTACACCGATTTTAAATGCTACAGTAAGTTCATGCAGGATGTAGGAAGGAATCATTACATACATGGGAACATCATCCAGTGTCTTGGGTGTGTCCAGTTTTGCCATGGTCATAAAACTGTCGATGTAGGATGTATCATTCATCATCTGGGAATACATAAACATTTTAAGCGGTTTTTCTGCCTGGGTATATGCCTGTTCAAGAGTTGCAGTTCCTTCGCTCATCGGCTTGAAGGAATTTGCATAAATCTGCTGGAATACAGGCCACATCACAAAAAGTGTCATAAAAAGAGCAATTCCATTTAAAACGGACGTCGGAGGAACCTGCTGTAATGAAAGGGCACGCTTGATAAAATCAAGAACAATGCTGAATCTTAAAAAACAGGTCATCAGAATCAAAAGACTCGGCGCAAGAGAAAGAACGGTGAGAAGAAGCAGAACCTGTAAAGAGAAAGCCATTTGCTGTCCGTTTCTCGGCTGAGTAATTGATATATCAACGTTCGGGATATTCAGGCCGCGCACATTAGGATTCATTTGGGTTGTTCCCTGAACAGAGCCTTGTGGAAAATTCCTGTTTTGTGACGACTGCGATGTTACCGGAAAGATACACAAAAATGCCAGGATTGAAAAAACGGCAATTTTTGAAAGATATTTATTTATAAAAAATTCAAAACCTTTCTTAAACATATATCTTCCTTACCTGTTATCTTCCTGATTGAGACGTTCACTCTGTTTTTTAAGTGACTCAGCAACATTTTCTGCCGCATTTCCGTAGACATTCGGTGCTTTATTTCCGCGGATAGGTGCCATAAACATTTCGAGCACTTCTGCAAAGGAACGGGGCTTGGTTAAATTTTCATTTCTGTCATTGTAAACGTTCATCGCATTTATAAGCTGCTTGTCATCAAGAGTTCCAAGCAAGGTGATATTTGAATCAGTAACGCCCAGAACAAACGCATTATCCTGAATTGTTACAATCTGAACTGATTTTCCCTGACCGAGGGCAATGCTGCTGACTTTACGCAGAAAAGGATCATTGTCGTTTGCGGTTTTCATGTTCTTTTTGAGCATGCGGATAACCAGATATGCAATTCCTGCAACAATTGCAAGTGCAAAAACCATTTTGATCAACAGCCATGCAGTGGAAGGAGTTTCCTGTGTGCGGGGATCCACAGCGTTGGGATTGTTTCCGAGTTGAATTGTTGAAGGATCCTGAGAAATATCAAAACCTCGGGTAGAACTTTGAACTGTCTGTTCCTGAGACTGGTTTTCTGTTGAATTCTGATTTTGTGAGTGTAAATTAAAAGCAGAAACTAAAAGAAGAGAAAGGACAAAAAGCCTTTTTAAATTGAATATTTTCATTTTCCCACCCGGTATATATTTGAGTCTTAATTATAAAATCCCCACTTTATAAAAAAGACCAGGCTGTCTAAAAAGACAGCCTTTATAAAAATTAGTGCAAGTCTGAAACTCTTTCCATTGGAGAAAGGATTTCTGTAACACGAACACCAAAGTTTTCGTCGATAACTACAACTTCACCCTTGGCGATAGGTTTATGGTTAACCAGAATGTCTACAGGTTCACCGGCAAGTTTATCAAGCTCGATGATAGTACCTTCACCCATACCAAGGATTTCCTTGATCTGTTTTTTTGTACGACCAAGTTCTACGGTCATTTCCATGAAT
>JAEENG010000064.1 GCA_016283615.1 Treponema sp. | reverse complement strand
CAATAGGTGAAATCAATTTTCTGCAGATAAAGGCAAATGTACCGGAAAGAGATATCGCTGTTTTAAAAACAAATCAATTACACCGTTTTTGCTAACCTTTGCTAAACAAAGATAGAAGTAAATATATAAGAAAACAATTTTGCTATAAATTGCTAACCCTTTATATTTTTATTAACATTTTTATTAACATCTTCTGCAAGCGCAGAAACCATAATTTCAATATTGTGTTTTGCAGAATCGTCTAATTTTTCTAAGCTGTTTATCAGATCTTGGTATTTACTTGTTAATGAACTTTCATTCCCTGCAATAAGCCAGTCGCAAGTAACATTCATGTATTGCGCAAGCTGCCAGATAAAAGCCCCGGATGGAATTTCTTTTCTGTTTCTCCAGCCGTAATAAGTGGCTTTTGTTTTTTCGCCATTAAAAGCATCGTGCATGAGCGCGTCTATTGTTGTGTTATTGTCTTTGACCCATTGTTTTATTCTGTCAAAAAAAGTTTCGTTTTCCATGCAATTATTTTCCGTTATGCTTATAAAAGACTTCTACAATGTCATTTATTAGAGCTGCGCTTTTTAAATCCAGTTTGTCTATTTGTGCTAAAAGTTCTTTGTATTGCGAATATTTATCATAAAAATTTTCTGGTTCTGTTTTCGGCTTGTTTCCTACCAGTGTATCTAGCGAAACTTCCAGTGCATCCGCAACTTTTTGAAGTTCGCTTAATGTCGGATTTGGATTGCCGTCTTTGGCAAACCACGCTTCAAGCGTTCGTTTATTCACACCGCTTCTTTCCGCAAGCTCTGCATTCGTAAGCCCGCGTTTTTTCTGAATCTCTTTTATCGTTTCCGCAACCATATTCACGGTTATTGTATCGGAAAAACAAAAAACTAAAAATAGTAAAAATACTAAAAAAAGTTTTTTTCTAATAAATTAGTGTATTTACTATTGACAAAACGACATTTAAACCGTATATATGGAATTATGAAACACGAAGTAAATGTCGTTGAACAAAAATTCAACATCACTGTAACCGTATCTGCAAATGAATTAGCAGCAATTGACCGTTATTTACAGCCTTTATGTGGCAAGCGTGGGCCGTTTATTCGGCAGATTATTCTTGAAAAAGTCGGCTATAAGCCAGAAGAAGAAAAACAGCTGGAGCGTAAAGTAAATTGACTAAAGAAGAACTTGCGCTTGCGACTATCGAATTTAAATTAGACCAACTCACACAAAAAGTTGAAAGCCTTACTTCAGCTGCTAAAAAAGGGAAAGATCTTCCCGAATGGGTTAGTCTTGCGTTGGCTGTAGAAAAAAAAGGCGGCTGCTCTTTGGCAACATATCGCACCCGGTATTATTTGCAGCCTTGTTGTGGAACAAATAGCAAGTTGATTGGCGGCGTAAAATCTTGGCCTAAAGCTGATGTAATTGAATGGCTTGCTGTGGATGATTCAATGCTTGAATTGTATGCCAGGAAATACGGCATAAAAGTAATCAAACATTGACAGGGAGGGGCTTTTGTATAAAAAAGTTTTGAATCCAAAACCGCACCGCAACAGGTATTGCCGCCCGGTTTATGTAGACGGAATTAGATATTTTTCTCTTTGCCAGGCTGCAATAGATTTTGAATTCAGCTATTACCAGTTTTATACAAAAGTTATGAAAAATGACGGCCCGGTTACTTACAGCGGGCATAGTGTGGTCTTAGAAAGTTGGGTAAAAAAACACCCGGAATATAAACTTCCAAAACCAAAAGGAGATAAAGACAATGAGTGATTTGAACGCAGTTTATTTGCAGGGGCGACTTACAAAAGATGCTTCAGTAAATTATTTAAGCAATAACAGTTATGTAGTAACACTTTCTTTAGCAGTAAATAAAGATTATCGCAATCGTACTACTAACGAATGGGAGCGGACAACCAATTTTTTTGATGTAAGTTATTGGGGTGATTCTGCAAAAAAAAACTTGCCCGAATACACAAAAGGCCGTGAAGTTTTGGTAGAAGCAGAATTGAAAACTTCTTCATGGGAAAAAGACGGTAAAAAATATTCTCGCACGGAAATTCGTGCAAGTCGTGTTAGACCATTGCGCAGACCAGGTGAAGGAAAAAGAACAAACAACGAACAGCCGCAGAATTCATATTCACAAGCCCCTAGTTATACAAGCGCACCGCCGCAGGCTCCAAACTTTGACGATATGCCGCCGGATGATATGGCGGACGAAGGAGACCCGGAAGGTGTTCCGTTCTAAAAACTTTTTATAGTGTTTTTTTTTGAAAAACGCTTGACAGATTTCTAAAAGTATCGTAACATATACTTGTAAACGGTTGAAAGTATCGTTTACAAAGGAGCAAACAAATGATAATAACAACGACTAACAAAAAAGGTGGCACGGGAAAAACTACCCTTAACACCTTGCTTGCAGAGTTTCTTTATCAACACGGCCAAAAAGTGTTGATAATCGGGCTTGACCCAAATTGCAGTATTTCTGAAGTTTACGGAAAAGTTCTGCAAGACCAAAATTCAAAACTTCTTCTTACAGGCCGTGAAGTTCAGCCGTATTTGCTTAAAGAACATACAAGCGGCGGAACGCTTTCAATTATTCCAGAAGATCTTGATTTATCTATGCTTTCAAATGTCATGGACACAAAATTGAAGCACGAAATCAAAAAACAGGGCTTTGCGGAAAAATACGACTACATCATTATTGACCCGCCGGGAACCTGGAACGCACAGACCCGCAACGCTGTTTTTGCAGCTGATACAATTATTGTAAGTGGCAAATGTTCGCCGCTCGACTTCAAAGCAACACTTCAGTACATGGACACATTGCAGGATTGCTGCCTTGAATCAGAAGTTTTTGTTGTCTGCAATGCTTACAACAAAAACCGTGACCCTGGCAATATTTGGGAACAGTACAAAAACACTTTTGGCGATTTTATGATTGAAAATCCTATTCCGCTCGTGAATAGCTTCCAGAAACTCGTTCAGAATCCAAATTATAAAATCCCTGTAACTGTAGAAAAGCGCATGATGAATTTTATTCAGACTGTAACAGGCAAGGAGTGGGCATAAAATGGCAAAGTTTTCAAACAACAATCTTTCAACAATAAAAATTCCGCTTGAACAAATCCGTGAAGAAAGCGGCAATGTTCGTAAGGAATACGACTGGCAGGAAATCGAAAATCTTGCAAAAAGTATTCAAGCAAACGGTCTTCTTAATCCTCTTACGGTAAAGCCGGGCGTAATTGAACCGGGCTTAGGTAAGAATGTTTATGAATTGATTTGTGGCCATCGCCGTTTACGCGCTCTTGCTCTTTTGCACAAACAGGGTGTTGATGTTGGACTTGTAGAATGTTGCATCCGCACAGGTGACACTTGGACGCTGCAAATGATTGAGAATATCCAGCGCACGGATTTAACCGCCCAGGATAAAGAAAACGCAATCCGCGAAATGCTTGAAAAAGGCCTTTCCCAAAAGGAAATAGCAGAACTTCTTTCAAAGCCTATCAGTTATGTTTCTGACATTGTTGCAGGAACCAAAGTGCGCGAACAGGCAGAAGCGGCGGGCGTTGATACAAGCTCGCTTAAAACTCGTGCGCTTGCGCAGCTTAGAAGTGTGAATGCAGAAGATTTGCCGGGCAAAGTGCAGGAACTTTCAGAAGCTGGCGGCACAAACGCCGCTGCAACAAAAATTTTGCACGACTATAAAGCCGAAACTAACGATTCAGAAATTGAAGCTCCAGATTTTGACGAAATGATTGAACCGTCTTCAATGTCTGAAGCTGATTTTTACGAATCTGAAAAATCTGAAAATTCAACTACTCATGTGAGTAACAAAAAAGAAGATTTTAGGCGTAAAAATTGGAAGGAATGGGAAGAACAAAGTTTGTATCAGTTAAGAATTGGAATTTCATTTGAAAATATTTCAGATGCGAAACGCTGCCTTGAACTTATACAAAATAATTTTCCAAACATTTTGTACGCAACGCACTTGTTTAGGTAGGTGAATTTATGCCGGAACCGCAGAAAGCTAAATGGCACTTTATTTATTCAGAAACTTTAAAACAACGCATTGCCTACGATGAAGTGTCCGGCTGGCTTTTCTGCAAAGACGGCACAAAATACAGTCCGCAGGAATTGGCAATTATGACTGACAACTGGCAAAAATCGCATGAAGTACCGCTGGCAGTTCATTTGCTGAAAAAAGAATTTGGCGGCGAAATTGTATCATGCACAGAAAAATAGCAACGGGGGGGGCTTTTGCCCCTATGTGAAATAAAATGGACTTTTCAAAATATAAAAACAGCTTATTGCAATATCTCCAATACAAGGGCATTGAAGCCCAGCGCGGTTTAATCCGTTGTTTTAATCCGCAGCATGAAGATAAAAACCCCTCTTGCGAACTTTTTGAAGACCACTTCAAATGCTATTCCTGTGGCATACACGGCGACATTTACGATGCTGTAGAAATCTTGCAGGGCATAACAGACAAAGCCGAACAGTTCAAAGAAATAGAACGCACTTTTGGCGGCGCATCAACAGCCCCTGTTTTGCCTAAAAAATCCACTCCAAAAACACGCAAAACAGAAGATTTTGCGACTGATCCAGATTGTGTTAAAAAGCTGGAAGATTATTTCAAACGCCATAAATCACGCAATGAAGAAGTTACAAAGTATTTAAACCGCCGTGCGCAGATTAAAACAAACAATCAGCTTCAATCATACCCTGTTGAAGTGCGCGACCGCATGGTAAGCTATTTTTTCTACTGGCCCGGCTACACCATCGCCGAAGCTGAACTTGGCTGGCAGACGCTCGTTGGCGCGGGCATCCCCGGACGCAATCCCGAAAAAGGAAATAAAAGTCTTTGGGAAGCAAGCGGCGTAGTTTTTAAGGGCTTTTCTGGCTTTAAGCTCAATTATTATTTAGGCGGCAAAAGCAATAAAGTAAATACAAAAGGAATAAGCCCTTTTCCAATGCCAGGACTTTTGCCAAAAGAAAAACCTGTTGTTTTTGTTGAAGGTGAATTTGACGCTATCGCTTGCCGTGCAGCTGGAATTGAAAATGTATTTTCAACTTGTGGCGTAAACGGTCTTACAGAACCAAAAGCGCAGGAATTTATTATTCCTAACAACATCCCGGAAATTACATTCTTTGCAGATAAAGACAACGCACAAAATAATTATATCGGTCAAAAAATGTTCGGTTTAATGCCTTTTGCCGAAACCGATAAATATAAAACCAGTATTCCCGAAAAACTCTTAAAAGCTGGATTCAAAGGACAAATCAAAGTTGCAATTTTGCCGGATAATGTGCCATATAAAGACACAGACGAAGCAATTCTTGCAGGTCGTGCAGATCTTGTTATTGAAGCAATCAAAAATGCGCAGCTTTATAAAACGCCGGAAGCAAAAAAAGAGATTCACGGCACTCTGTGGCTTGATTATGACACATTAAGCATCAAACGCTTGCGCTCGCTGCTTAAAAAAGTTGAATATAACTCACTGGATGAAGACGATGTAGAACTTTTTGCCCTTGCCTGTGTTAAGGCTTGCAAAAACAAAGAGACAATAAACGAAATCTTAAAATGGGGCGAAGGCAATATAACTGTTAAGCAGCTCGAAAAGAAATCAAATATTACCCCTTATTTTATCCTTGAAATATGCGAAAAATACGGTGTTTCAAACTACTTGCGCCGTGAACTTGAAAAAGCACTTATTCCGGCAAGTGAAATCTTGCGCAACATAAAAGAACAACAAACCATTGTTTCCATTGATTACGACAAAATGGAAAACGATGTTAATTTTTTGCAGTTCTTAAATACGCAGGGTGTACGCTCTGCCGCTCTTACAGTTGCATCCGTATTGCAGGGCCGCTTAATTTATGTTGAATGTGAAAAACGCTGGTATTTTTTCAACGGCCATGTTTGGGTTCGTGAACCAGACGCACCAGGCGCGGCTTATACAATTCTGCTTAATCTCATGCTTAAATATCTTGAAAAGCATTTTGACAAAAAAAGCCTTATAAACGACCTTGTTAAAAAGCTGGAAGGCCGCCGTTTCCGTGTAGAACTTGCGCAGGATTTGTCCGGCTTAAAACCCGATGTATTCCGTGAAAATGTTCCTTTTGACGGCCCACAAATGCGCGAAACGCTCACGCTTTTAGATTGTGTAGTAGACTTTTCTGGTAAAGAAATCGAATACCGAAAAAGCCGCCCGGAAGAATACCGCCGCGAAATGCTGCCATACAAAGAAGAAGAATTACGCAAAGCTGGAAAGCCGGAAAAGTTTCTGGAGTTTATGAAGGGCAATTTCAAGGATGAAAAAACGCTTCAAACCCTGCTTTATTATTTGTCGCTCATTCCTAGCCGTAACACTGGCTTTAAGTACGGCGGTATTTTTTTAGGAAAAGGCGGAACAGGTAAGTCTACAACCTGTAACATTGTAGAAGAAATATTTAAAGGAATGTGCGCCCGTGTAAAATCGGATGTACTTGTTTCAACAGGATTCAAACGCGCAAGCGGAAACGAAGCAAACCCAGAAATCGCAAAGCTGGAAGGCAAATGCTGTGCGTTTGCACAGGAAACCGCCCGCAATGCTTCACTTAATACATCTTTCTGGAAAGAGCTTACAGGTGGCGACACTTTAACAGCCCGTGGATTGTACCGCGATCCGCATGACTTTATTCCAACCGCGCAAATTATTATTGCATCAAACTATTCGCCAAACTTTGACGCTCACGACGAAGCTGCAATTTCCCGAATGGTTGTAATTCCGTTCAATATCCAGCATAAAAAAGGCGAAGGCGGCAAAACCGCAACAGGTTTTATAAACTATTTGCGCCCGGAATTTCCGGCTGTTGTCAAATATTTTATGGAGCTTTATATAGATTTGAATGTTAATCTGCATGGTGAAATTCCGCTTTCCCCGGAATGTGAAGGCTATAAAGGCCGCTATATCGAAGAGCAGAAAACAGACCTTGATAAATTTGTTAATGATTGCTTGGTATTTGATTTATCCGGCGGAATCTATACAGAAGTTCAAAAGGCTTATGAATGTTATTTGAAATACTATGGACTTTCAGATGAAAGCAAGGAAGCCTTGACTCGCAATAAGTTTGTACGCTTGTTAAAACGCGATTATCGCGAAATTGACTACCGCCAGAAGAAGATAAACAACTACCCGGAACTTGTTTTCTTTAATGTCAAACTATCTGAACAAGGCTTGCAGACTTTGAATGAAACCGCGCCAGCTCAGCAACAGAATGACGGCACTTTGTTTGGTGATAGCGCAGAAAAAACGCAGACAAACGGCCCCGCAACACAATTTAAGCAGCGACCACCAACCTATGCACAGCCGCCGGAAGAACCCGATTGGGATTCAGACCCGGATGATCCAAACAACGAAATGGATATATTTTAATTTTTGAAGATGGAGAAAAATATGGATGAAATTTTGAAAATGCAATTTGATAAAATCGACAATTATTTTTTTATCATCCAATGTCTAGCCGAACGTGCTAACGATGAATTTTCTATTGCAATAAAGCAAGTGTGCCAGGGCGCAATGAAATACTCATGGAGCGTACAAAAGACATTTGAGTTAGAAAATAATAAACCGGGGGCTTAAATGGAACTACAAGAACTTTCAGCGGCGTTAAAAAAAACTGCCACAATAATTGATGTTTTTCTTGAAAAATCAGAAACAAAAAGCGGTTTTGAATGTGCCAAAGAATATGTAAAAGAAAACAAGCTGGAGTACATCGAAGAAGAAATAATGATGGCTTTTAGGAATGGTTTTCATACTGGCGTAAAACAGGAAAGAAGCGGAAAATTCAAGGAATGAATGAAAAATGAGATATTACAAACTAAATGAAATATATGTGGAATACGACGAATTGCGTGGAAATTTTTATCATTGGAACCCTGTTACTAGAATAGGAATGAAAGATAAAATTTCTGAACGAACGGCAAGAAAGCTGGTGGCAAAAATTTTAACCCCGATTTTTGAATATGAATTTAGAGAAATGTTTGATCATGTTGTATGGTTAAAAACACCGGCATTTGAATATATAACGATTGAAGGTTGTATAAAAATATAGAGGTTGAACGATGAAAGATTACCCCGATTTTGACAAACTTGCAGAACATCATTTGCCTTGCCCGGATAACTACGGCGGCTGTGATTTTATCGACACAGAGCATGAAGAATGTATTGTTTTGTTGGATGGTTTTTGCCCTGTATGTGGAAAGAAAATCTGCATAGAAGAAGGTGAAACCGAACCAACACCCGAAGAGTGCTGGCAAGCATTCAAGCAATATTACCCTGGTGATTATGAAGAAGCAATGAAAATAAAGAGAGGTGAAAAATGATTTTATCCAACGGCAAACCTATAGAACGCACTCATAGCGAACCACTTGCAATTTATATTAGCGGCGGAATTACAGGCGTGAAAAATTGGCAGGATATTTTCATGGCAGCCGAACAAGATTTAATGCTGCATTTACACGCTCGATTTTTTATATTTAATCCTGTGAAAATCGCAAAAGATTTAGAACGTTCTTTCAAAGTAAATATAGGCAAAATGCCGGATTATACTGATTATATGAGAGAAGATATAAAAATTCTTGCAAGGTGTAATGCTATCTGTATGCTTCCCGGCTGGAAACGCTCAAAAGGCGCACGGCTTGAATATCGCATTGCAAAAATCTTGAATATGCAGATCTTGGAGTTTCAGCCGGAATAATGACCTATGTTTCAACTTTGCCAATCGTGCAAAAAAGAGATGAATCTAAAAACGGCTCGCAAATAATACTTACAATTTATGCAGCGCAAAACGGCTTTGTCTACAGCATAAATTGTAAGCTGCGCCGTTTTGTCCGCTCGTACTATCCCATCGAAAAAGAAACAAAATATCCGACTGAAAAAGACGCACAACGCGCAGCAGTTTTCCGCATCCAGTCATGGATAGGAAACAATAAAAAACTGAAAACCCTTCTTTCTGATTTTGAAATTGCCAATTACCAGCAACCATCTTTATTTGACGATTTATAAACTTTTTTTTTGAAAAACGCTTGACACTTTTCTAAAAGCATAGTAATATAATCTTGTAAGCAAGAGAGCTTACAAGGGGGCTTCTTGTAAAAAAGAAGAAGGTTGTTAAAGGGCATCGTAGAAATACGAAAAAGCCCACCAAGAAACCTAGTTTGGTGGGCGTTGGGATTAAGTTACTGCAATGGATGGTAGCCGCTGTAGCAACTTCAATCATATCAACAATCCTTGAACACTACCTGCCTATTTGGATGGGGTGGTAAACAAGGCGGTAGCAGAAAGTTTTTCTGCTACCATTTAATCTATCGGATTTTTATTCGGGGGTCAATATGGTAATTATTACGACTTTGGTTGCTCTTGTTGTTTTTGCTACATTTGAAGTTTTATCATTAAAATTTCATTGGGCGGACAAGTGGCTTGCCTTGTTCGGATATACCCGAAAAGACAAGAAAAATTAAAAACTACGGAAGACGAAAATAAGCCGTCTTCCGTTAATTTGTTAAATCCATCTGCTGATTAAAAATTGCTTGCATATCACGCGCCGCAACTTCTGAAGCTGGTTCCAGCCATTCTTTTTTAGGTGTAATGGTTTGAGTGTATCTCAAATTCAAGATTTCAGCGGATCTAAATTTTACATCGCCGCTTTTTGCCTTGCGAAAATTAGAAACCTTAAAAATAGAATTATTCATGCGGATAAACCCCTGCGTTTTTGCCGCAACAAAAGCACGGGCAACAAGCGCAGCTTTATGACTTGAAAATTTTGTTGAACCGCGAACAATCCGGGGTTTTATGTTGTTGTAATAATAAGCCCTGCGAACTGGTTTAGAGTTTGAACCGCCGCGCGTTATCGTATTCGGAATAATAAGATTGCCGCCGTTTTTATTCCTTTTTACGCCGCCTTGTTCCTGGCGTGCCATATATCCGGCTTTTTCAGTAGCTCCAACTTCGCTTTTTATCTGATTGAGAGTTTGCACATTTTGGCCGCATTGTGTGAATTGAATCTGTCTTGTGGTAAAATTATTGCGCAGCGTGAAATTTTGTTGCACATTTTGGATGGCGTTTTTCCTGGCATTCGCTGCAACAATATTTACAGTGTTTATTCCGGCTTTTATAAAGCGTCTGTGAACATCGTTTGTTACTTCATTTATGGAACTTAATATTTTAACCGCCATATATTCAGTATGCTTCAGTTTTCTTGCAGTCGCTATACCGATTTTTTAAGCCCTCGAAAAGAGGGCTTTTTGTTTAAGCAATTTCTGCAAAGTTTGTTGCAAAAACTCTTGCAAGCTGCCATTTGTACTGTTCGACACTTGTTGCGTTAATCTTTAACGAACCGCAGTTTGAACCATTTTCGTAACAAACCATATAAAAGCCCCTGTTGTCTTTATAAAGCACATATTCAGAATTGCCCTTTTTAATGTGTTTCTGTTCTGTTGCTAACGCAGAAGCGATTTTTTCAACTTCCGGCATTTGAGCATTCATCATGTCGGACAGGGTTTTGTAGTCATATTCAACTCTTATGTAAGTATTGCCGCCGGACAGCATCTCGCCTGTGTATTCGTCATAGTCAACATGATTAAAAGCCTTGCAAACTTTTTCAACAGCTTTTATATCTATTGATAAATCTCTTATTGTGATATGTGAATAATCACTATAGCCACAGTTGCCGCTTTTTACAGAAACCTGCTTGCTGTTAAAACCAAGTTTCTTTAATTCAGCTCTGATTGCCGCGCTTCTTTCTTTGTTTGAATAAAATCTTGTCATTTGTTTGCTCCTTGTAAGCGATACTTATAACCGCTTACAAGTATATATTACGATACTTTTAGAAATGTGTCAAGCGTTTTTCAAAAAAAGTTAAAGAATGTTTCTTTCCTCTGGCCTGTCTATCAGAACAAACTTCAACGCTTTTAATAAATATTCGCAGTACCATTTATAACTGGCCGTACCCTGGCAATGTCCTACACGGCTTGCCGTACTCCGATAAAAGGATAAATCATCAACTTTGCCGTCCTTCCACGATTTTATTGTTTCTGCGCTTCTATCTAAGGCTGTTTTTCGTATGATTTTATAATCCTTGAAAATCCTATAACCCACAAATTCAAATCCTTGTGAAGTTACACCAATAAAAGTTTTATCATTCAGTTTCAAGAATAATTTTTCTTCCAGGAACCGCGCTATTTCAGCCCAGCAAAACTTTAGATATTCCATGTCATTACTGAAGATTATAAAATCATCCATGTATCGAACATACGCCTTTGCTTTAAGTGTATGCCGGATAAAATGGTCTAATTCATTTAAATAAACATTTGCTGAAAGCTGACTTGTTCTGCATCCTTTCTTTATGCCTACGCCGTTGCAATCTTTCATAAAGATTGTATGCAGCAGCCACATTATTTCAGAATCATCTACAAAGCGTTTTAAATATACTTCTTCAAGCGGCAAAACTGGAATACTGTCAAAGAATCCCTTAATGTCAAAATATACAAAATGAGAATATTTGTTTGCATAAAGCCCGGCTCTATTCGCTGCATCCAGCGCGCCTTTTCCTTTTCTGCAAGCATAAGAATCGTAATCCAGGCGCGGTTCAATATATCTTTCAATCACCCTGCAAACAGCAGTATGAACAATTCTGTCTCTAAGTTCTGGAGCGCAAATTAACCGCTTTTTCGGATCATAAACCCAAAAATAGCAATAGTCGCCAGGAATGTATAAATGCCAGATTAGTTCATTTTGCAATTTAATCAACTCTTCTTCGAGGTTGCTTGCAAATTGTAATTCTTCTGGATAATACTTTTTATCCTGTATAGTTTCATAAGCTGCACAATACAAATTCTCAAAGTCGTAAACTTCACTAAATATAGGTTTATCCATCATTATTCACTTAAAAAATAACCAGAAAAGCGCGTAGCCTTTCTGGTCTAAGACTTTAGCACAACAAATGCCATGCAAAGGCAGCTGAACTGACGTTAAAAATAAATCGTCACTACGCCGTAACCGTGATTAACAGCGTATGCCTTTTTCTTAACAATTTACATTCGTCACAGGCAATCCGCGCCCCGATGTTCGTGTTGACGTTCCACGGGTAGTTGTTCGCGTTCACAGTGCGAGGGCCACAATGAACGCCGTTGTTCCAGTTGTTACCGCAAATCAGCGCAGACAAACCGTTCTCAAACGGCAAATATGCCAATTTTGTTTCAGCTGCCGTTTCGTAAAAAAAAGTTAGTTTTTACGATTGATAAGACCGCCTAGAATCTTACCTATCTCTGCAAGACGCTTTACTGCCGTTTCGTAAGTTCGGGTTGAGAGATATTTCTTTTGACGCATACGCCGGATATAGATTTTAAGCAGCTCCAAATTGGTGTCTACTTTATACCAACCCGGCATTTTGTCACGGGCTTTGTTTGTTATCAAAATCAGTTTTATCGTGTCTATCAAAGTGTTTTTAATTTGTGCGCACCAAGCCGATTTTTCAAACGCTGGAAAGCGTTCTATAATCGGCTCAAAGTACACATCAAAATCGTAGAATTTCTGAAAAAGCAACAGATTCCACACACTCCCGGCAGGGTGTTTCTCTTGCGAAAAATCCATTTGTTACCTCACAAAGAAAACCAGATATTCAGATAAACAGAAAACAGAACGCGGCTACGCCGCGTCACAGGCAAGCCGCGCCCCGATGTACGTGCTGACGTTCCACGGGTAGTTGTCCGCGCCCACAGTGCGAGGGCCACAATGAACGCCGTGGCTCCAGCTGTAACCGCAAATCAGCGCAGACAAACCGAGCACAAACGGCAAAAATGCCTGGCCCATGCCGGAACCTAAAACGTTCTGCCAGTTCCAGTTTGTAGAATCCTGTCTGATTGAATAATCAGAAGTCCATTCTGCAACATTTCCGGCGCAGTCGTGCAAATTGTAAGCACTTATTGCATAAGGTTTAACGCCGTTTGCAGTATCGCGCTTGCCTGTTGATGTGTTTACGCCTACGCCTGTATAAGTTCTGCCTGTATTGGTTGTTTTAGTCCAACCATAATTATTTGAACCGTCTTCACCCTGCGGGCTGCCAAAAGCTCCAGCAAGCCATTCTGAATAACGCGGCAAACGCAAGCCCTGTTTATGCGCGATTTCATTGAATGTAAACTGGTTCATTCCTTCGCTTCCAGTAACAGGAATTGCGCCGTATTTTGTAGCAAGTTTTCCGCTCTTTATATGCAAGCCGTTTGTGCCGCCCATAAAAGAAAAGGCTTCTTCTGCGCTTGCCTGGAATGCACCCATCCAAATGCCGTTCACTTCGACAAGTCCAGGATGTGAAATTTTAGGCTTATGCTTCAAATCCCAAATTGAATTAGGAACAATGCCGACTGTTACATTGTCCTGCCATTTTGTGCCGCTTGATCCAAACTTGTTTCCGGCTGAATCAATCGGAATCCAAAGCCCGTCATTTGAAACCTTGCGGATAGAACCATAATAAAAATGTCCGACCTTGCGTGAAGTCAAGGCTGTTGAACCGTCCGGGAAGCTCTCGTTTTTAGAAACGACAATTTCCGGGCTTCCGCCGTCCATGCAGATATAAACCCAGTAATCAACACCAAATTCAAGCTCATTGCCTGTATCAAGCAAACTTGCAGGGTCGAAAGTGAATTCTTCACGGTTAATTGTCTGAATCCATGTTTCACCGTTCCAGATTGGAATTCCTACACCTTCAGCAAACTTCAAAATGTCTGCGTCGTATTCAAAAGGGTTCTGCTTTTCCAAAAAAGCGGCCTTTACAGATTTAACATTGCCGCTTTCTGGAATGCAAGCAACTGAACAATCGTCAACAAGGTCTTTGTATAAAGTTAAACTCATTTAAGGGCCTCCATCATGTTTTCAATTTCTTCGTCTGCAATTCCAATCCTGTATTTTTCAGCAGCCGGATTGTCTACAGGTTCGTAGTCTTCCGGGGTCTGCTCTTCAACAGGCTTTGTTTTGCTTTCTTCTTTCAAAACGTTCATGTAGTGATCGTCGCGCAAATGCTGCAAACGACTGTACAATTCTGTTTTGCCCGTATTATGCTTAACCGCATAATCAACAGCATTTTGCCAGTCTTTCTTTGTCTGGCAATACTTCGGTATTCCTACCATGCTTAAACTCCTTTTGCGGTAAGCCGCAATTTATTGTTTTTTTATGATTCAACTTCTGCAAACTGCAAATTTACTTTCATTGAATCATAGTCATTCCATTTTCCAACACCCCATTTTCTTGTTCCCCATTTTTTATGCCGGGTTCCAGAAACAATTTTTCCGTTAATCAAACGGCGGGGGTAAATGTGCAAGCCGTCTGATTTGCATTCAGTTCCAAACGGCAAAAACTCTTCATAATTTCCGGCTGGCGTAACAATCGCGGCATAAGTTTTTTCCGCATCGTATTCAATGTTTAAGTCGTTCCACGGAATAAGCGCGTCTGTGCCGGATATTTCCACGCTAAAAAGCCTGGAAGAAAAAGCATCGCTAATGATTTTTAAAAGTGCATCTAGCAAGTCTGAATTTTCGATATTATCCGGCTGATTGGAAGGTGTGCGCTCTGTTCCGTTAAACGCTTTTTTGAAAATTGCCTGCCTTGCTCCGTGCAAGTCGTTAAACAGCATAACGCGCCACGGCGTACCGTCCGTACTATTTGGCGTACTTGCAGCAACGGCTTTTCCATACGGGTATTTTTCATCTGTATCATCCCTAAAGTCTGTGTAATTGCCGTCAATTTTAATCATTGTTTTGCTCCTCTATCCATTCCACAGCCATTACCGCAACAGTATGCACAGGTTTAATGCGCAGAATCAGATATTCAATGTAGTTTTTATAAAGAATTGGAATTTGCAGCTTTTCGATATAAAGAATTTCATTGCGTGAATTTCTTACAACTCTTTTGCATACATAAAAACAGAATGCCCAGTAATCCGCGTCATTCGGAATTGAATACGGGCTTGCAGTGTCGTTGCGCAAAATTGTAGGAATAAAAGTTTCATCGCCTTCGCGGTAATCGCAGCAGGCTTTTGAGTTTCCGCAAACCATAACCGAATTGTCGCAAACGCAAAAATAAGCAATGTTTGCCTGTCTAGGATTTGCGCACGGGATATTTTCTTCTACAATGATTTCCGGGAAAATTCCTTGTAAAACCGATTGTAAAAAATCTTTGCTTTGTCCGCCCTGGTTCATACTCCAAAGTAAAGACAAAACTTTCCTGCGTTGCTCTAATTCTGCTTTCGTAAAAATTACAGTGAAAACGTCTTCCCACTTCTTCAGCTCGCGCGTAGAATCAGCGAAATAGTCCATGTAAACATTTTCAATCTCTGTGCGTAGTTCTTCCGGCAAAACCGCAATGGCTTCAAACAATCGCCGTAAATCGGTTTTATTTGTGATGTTCCATGCAGGGCCGCTAGGAAGAAGGTGTTTAATCGCATCTAAAAAACTAGCCCTCATAAATCACCTCGTTTATATAAAGGTCGCCTAATGCTGCAAGCTCACCTTTTCCAAGCGTGTATTCAGCTATTACAGGCCCGTTAGTATTCATTGTTACAGTGTCAAAAGTTGCTTTCATACTTAAAGCAATGCTGTTTACTGTTGCAATAAGAGAATTACGCAGAATAGAATCTGTGCGGTTATTATCATTGCTTAAACCTCTGATATAAGGCTCTCTGTTGTTAAAATAAGTTTCCAGCTCTGATTTAAGCGATTCGCCAAAATCTTGAGCTGTAACGCCTGTAAGCCCTGTTACATACACATTAAAATGTGTGATACGAACAGCTTTAACATTCGGGTAAGTTTCATTTCCTTGTGGATCCAGAATAGCTGTCAACGGCTTTCTGTTTGCAGCTCCAGTGTCCGGGTCATAAGTACACGCTTTGCCAACCGCAATCAAAAGCGCAGAATCTGGCACGCGCGTAGGGTATAAATCTGTAGTTCCGGCAACGTATATAATTACGCCGCCCGGTGAATTTTCGTCATTATATGGGTAAGTCTGTAAAACGCCCGCAACATCGTAAGCCCAGATTCTGTAATCTGCCAAAGCTCCGCCCTGTGGCTGTGTGCTGTATCTATTCACAACGCGCCGCCTGTAGCTTTCTTCAGTTTCATCGTCTGTGCCTGTTACTGTTGTTTCTGCAACTTCAGCATTCTTTTCTGCGTAATCAATCGGATTTACAAAAGTTAGAATGTCACCGTCTGCAAGGTTTCCGTCAATTCCAGTTTCTGTACAATAAACTTCAACCCGCTTTTCGTCTTCGTCAAGTTCCACGCTTTCAGAAACACAATAAATAAAGCCTGTTATATCGCTTTTTAATTGAGTGCCAAGCGCAACAACCTTATTTTCAGCAAGTCTTTTAACAATTATAACGCCCTGCCAAGCCTTGCCTTCCATCGGGCGTTGAACTCCGAACTGATCGCCGAGTTTAACCAGGGGGCGTATTGTATGCCCTAAAACATTCACTTTGCTATAGCTTGCAGTGTCCGGGAAAATCTGAAGCAAAAACCATCCGCACAATTTGAACGGAATTATATAAATAGCAGACAAAACTTTTGCAAGCACAATAATAAATGCTTTTGGCAAAAGTCTAAGCCTGTTATTAAACTTTTCCTGCAAGGAAGTAAGTATTAAATTGTAAACATATTCAACAGTTTTATTCTCGTAAGCCATCTATTGCCCCCTGCCATTGAAAGCCGTATGTATCTTTAAGAACGTCTGCGCCGTTCTTTGTTATATGAACTGTAAGTTCCACTTTTTTTGCGTTTGTTGCAAAAATTGCAGTCTCAATTTCATCTGCAATTCCTTCTTCAAGCATCCAGCCTAAATCATCTTTTGCAGCTGCTACTGCCTTTTTTATGTTGTTTGAATTAAGCGGGAAGCCGTTTACAATCGCATAAAAAGAAGAAACCAGCTTTTCATTTTTCTTTGTTCCTGGAATAAGGTTGCCCCACCATGTTTCATTTTCACGCCCTGCGCTGTCTCTTGCGTTTCCGCCAAATAAAGACAGATAAACTGCCGTAGAAAAATTACGGCAATCTTTAACAAGTCCATCTTCTATAACAATGTTTCCCATGCCGTCTGTACCGCTTAAAAGTACATCTCCGGCAAATTCTGTTTTGCTCAAATCCATTTATTCTATCTCGCTTTGAATAGGCGACGGGTTTTTTGATCCCGTTGCTTGTCCTACAACAGCAATAACAACTTGTCCGCTAGGAATTGTTATTTCCGCATCGCTTTTTATGTCATCAAAAATCTTTGTTACAATTTTCTGCCATAGTTTTTCACAGCTTGCTTCGTCTGAAACTTTCGTTGTTTTTATTAAGTTGTAAACCGCGCTTCCTGTTTTGTTTCCGTCTAATGCCATAAAATCCCCTTATGTTCCGCTTACGTCCGTGCCACATTGCGGCGCACCAGTAAACGGGCAAACAGGAATTGCACAGAACGGGCCTTGCCCGCTAGGTGTTGCAGTTCCCTTGCATTTAAGCGTTCCGCCTGTAAACTCCATTTGCTGCGCTTTCAGTGTCATTTTTTGCGACGCTGAAACCTCAATATTTGCCTTGCTTTCAGTTTTCAAATCCTTTTCAGTTGCAACGCTTATTTCTTCCGGCGTTTCAAGTTTCACTTTGCCGTCGTTCAAAAGCGATAAAACCGCCTGCACTTCGCCGTCTTCATTTCTTGAATACAAAATCTTTTCACCCGGCTTTGCTCCCTGTGAAGCTGTTAAAACACCAACGGCGGCAAACTTGCCGTTTCCGTCTATGCTTACAAGAATAATTCTGTCGTCTTTAATCGGCGGCGAATCATCACCGCTAGGGGCAAAGGTTAAAGCGGTCTGATTGTAGTTCAAACGTGTTTCAATCACCTGTTCAATGTATTTGTCAATTTCAGCTTTAAGGTGTTTTCCTATTCTTCCCACGCATAACCCCCGTTTAGTTCGCCCGTTCTGCTTCCAGGAATAACCAAAGAAAAAACGGTTTGTTCGCCTTCGCTTTCGCTCCGTTTCAGCTGCACTTCATCAACTTGCAACTTTGTTTCCTTGTAAATCTCTGCGTCCGGCGCAAGTACACTGACCATCATATTCTTGCGGTACAGTTTGCCGTTTTTATCCCTACAACCTGCAACAGTAAGCGTGTATTTAACCGCACTGGCAAACATGCGCCCTGCCATTGCCTTAACTGCATTTTCAAGCCCTGCTGAATCCACGTCCTGCATGACTTTGGAATAACAGCGCAAAACACCGTGTTTAATCAAATAATCGTTTTCAAATGTATATTTTTCAGAATCATTGTCTGCATCAACCTTTGTAAAACCTGTTACATGGCTGTACATTTTCTGACCGTCCAAAGTCGGAACGCAGGAAATAAAAGGCTGTTCGCCTTCCTTAAAAGTTGCGCTTACTTCTTCCTGTTCCGGCTTCCAGATAAGCAAAGAACCATCCTGTGCATTAGAAAGAAAAACGCCGCGCTGTTCTGCAAGTTTTGTAAGAAAACTTAAAATCTTGTCTTCCGGCGCAATTTCCACGCTTTTAAAACTGTCTCCTACATCAACTTTAGTTTGTACATTAACACTGAATGCGCCAGCAATATTTTCTGCTATCTGCTTTAAATCCAAATCGTTGTATTCCGGCGGATAAAGAGAATCTGGCAAAGTTGAATCATTAAGAACACCACAAAGCGGATAGCCCTGCACAGTTATAGTCTTTGAATCCGGCGAAACATTCGGAACCGCTGGCAAAAGCCGCCCCTTAAAAATCAAATCGCCGTCAAAATAAACTTCACATTCCTTATAAGTAAACGGTCTGAATAATTCCCGTAAATCCTTGTTTGTGGAATCCCAGGTAGAAGAAAAAGAAAAAGCGTCAAAAGTATCAACTGAACAAACAACCGTGTACCCTGTAAAACCAGTAAACTTCTTTCCATCGCAAAAAATGGCAAGGTCTTTTTTTGCCTTTTCGTCCAGAACAATAGTCTGTTTTGCTTGTATAGGGGCTTTATTCTCTTTTGGCTCCAGTGTATCGGGAATAATGAGATTGTCGCCAATGCGGATAATTGGCGAACCGTCTGAAGCTGTTTTTCTACCTTTAAGCTGTGGATTTGCGTTTACAATGTCCGGCCACTTTCCAGGAATCCCATAATATTTAACGCTGATTTTCCACAGCAAATCACCACTTGCAACGGTATGAACTTTAGGCATAATAGCGCACCTCTCTACCCATAGGGATTAGCACAATTTCATCTGCCGTAAGTTTGTTGTCGTTTATAAACTGATCTTGCCTGTTGAATCCGTCTTTTCCGTACAGTTCTGTTAAAAGCTCAAAAAGCTGTCTGTCACGGTCAAGCGTTATAATTCTTGTTACAGGCAAATTGAACGCAGTTTCTTCCAGTGACCGCAAGGAATAAGTAACAACATTCAAAAGTTTTTCGTAAGTTTCGCCCGTGTCAACAAAAGCGTTTTTCTTATTTTGAGAATCAATATATGCGCTGTATTCGGCAAAAGTTGCTGCAATCTGTGTCGCAGTCTCCAGAACATCCGCACGGCTTTTGAATCCGCCGTTTGAATCATTGTCTGAAAAATCAAAATCATCATCGCTGGAACTTGCAGCATTTTCAGAACTGCTTGTGCTGGCTGACTGATTTATGTTTTGTTCTGCCGCCGTTTTTGCAACTCCATAACTTAAAGCTGCAACCATGCTTCCCCATGCAAGCGTAGTAGCAGCCCATTGATTTGTAACGGCTTTTGTTCCGAATGGGTCTGCTTTTACATTGTTTGCAATGTCTTTAATCATCAGCTGATAGCCAGTAAGTTTTGAAAGTGCGTCTGTTGCAATTTTTGAAGGATAGCGAATCATTTTAATCATTGTTCGCGCAACTTCATTAGCGTATGTTCCTATTTTATCAATGTTATCAATAATGCTGTTTATGAATTTCTTTGCAGAGTTAAACCATTGCAAAAGGCTTCCGCGTTTTTTGTTCTTAGGGGCGTTTTTTGTCATTTTTTCAACACCCTTAAAAGTTGAATCCGCATTGGCTTTCATAACAGATTGAAGCTGCATTTTATCTTCAATCGAATCTGTATAAATGTTATTTGCAAAATCGGCTACAGCTGCATCCTCGTATTCGTCCATTGCAGCGTCCAGTTTGTCCGCTGTTGCAACCTCGCTTGTAGATTCGTCTTTATCAACAAGAGTTTCAGAAAATGTGACTTCAACGCTGCTTTCGTTTGCGCCGTTTACAAGATTGTCTGTTCGCTTAATTTTTCCAGTTGGAACAACATTTATTTTGCCATATACAGGATGTTCAAGAATTCCGTGTCCGCGCTCTTCCAACAGCTTTTCAAAACTATCAGCTTCTTTATTGCAGTTTGCGCCGGAAAAAATACACTTTAAAGGAAAAGTTCTGCCGCCAAGCCCTAAAGATTGAATTAAAGCCCCGTCAAGTTCTGGAAAAACAAAAGAAGCTGTTTTTAAATCGGTTTCACGGCTGACATTCTCATAAAGAAAAGTCTGCCGTTTTCCGCTAGGTGAGTTATACGCCGCTTCTTGAATTTCATCGCTCCAAGCCATGATTCAATGATATTTGTGCTTGCGCAAACTCGCTATACCGATTTAGAACGCGCCGGATGCTGTTTTTTGTAATGTAACACCAGGTGAAATGCTGCCGTAAGCATTTGCGCTTAATCTGTCATCAAGAGTAATGTTTACATTAGAAGTTGTTTCTGACTCCTCACGTGAGTAGTTATTTACCGCTCTTTCAGCTGGAGAAATAGGGGCTGTCGGTTGCTGGTTGCTTTCAAAACTTGCGCTTTCCGCAAATCCGCTGCGCATATCAGCTATCTTGTCCGCCCAGCCTTCTATTGTGTCACCAACGCCCGGAATCCAGGTTAACGCCCTAAGCATATTTTCTATCGGTGTAAGAACCCAGCCTAAAATTGCCGAACCAATGCGCTTGAAAACGCCGACAATTCCTTCCGCCTGGAATACTGACATAACATTCTGCCACATTGCCACAACGCCATCAAAAAGCCCGTGGATCCAGCCAAAAAGCGGCTGCAATTTTCCTTTTATTGTTTCAACCCAGCCACTTAAAGTTTCACCTATGCCAGCGAAAAATCCTGTTATCTTTTCCCAGATTCCGCCAAAAAAAGAAGAAATTCCCTCTATCGCTGTTGCAAAAGCGGTTGTTATCCGCTCCCATATTCCTACAAAAAATGCGCCTATGTTTTCGCCGATTGTGACAAAGAATGTGGTTATATGTTCCCAGACACTGCTAAAGAATGTAGTTATCTTTTCCCATAACCCCGCAAAAAATGCGCCTACTTTTTCAAACATTTGTGCAACAAATTCTTCAGCGGCAGGGGCGTTTTCGCCAAACAAAAAAGTCATAAAGCGATGGTACAGATTTGTGAAAAATCCTGTTATCGCTTCCCATGCTGAAGAAGCAAATTCTGCAATCCGTGTGCCAACACCGCTAAAAAAGTTTGTGATAGAATTCCATGCTTCTACGGCAAAATTTGCAATGCTCGTTCCCAGCCATACAAACCAGTCACCGACACGCTTTAACGCTGCGCTTATTGAATCCCAGTGTTTAACACAAAGAACAATAATGCCGATTAAAGCCGCAACAGCTGCAACGATTCCGGCAATAATCAAGCCTATAGGATTAGCCATCATAGCCGCTGTTAATGCGCTCATTGCACCAGAAAAAACACCAGCTGCACCCGCCGCAACCTTCATAACAACCGTAAAAATAGCAGTTGCAATTTTTGTTCCAGTCGTAGCAAAAGCAAGTGCGCTTTGTGCCGCCGTTGAACCTTTTATAACTGAAGCGTAGGCAATCTGTGCGCCTGTTGCAACGGCTGTAATTACATTATGCGCTTTTTGTGCAATCACAATAGCGTCTGTAACCAATCGCCATGTAGTCATGACAGCAACAACGGCAATTATTACACCTCTAAAAGTCCATGCTGTTTGAACAATCTTTGTAATTACATTAAGCGCAGTTGTAAGACCATTTACAAGCGGCGTAACATCAAAATTAGAAATTGATTCTGTAAGCTCTGTAATGAAATTGCCGCCTTTTCCTGCAAAAGCATCCACAAACTGAAAGCCTTTTTCTGTTAATGCGCTTTTTAAAACATTAAGTTTATTAAGCAAAGAACCGCGCAATGCTTCAGCTTTCTGCATGGCTGCATCCGTAGAGTTTGCCGCCGTTGCTGCGTAACCCTCTAGCGCATCCGCTCCAGTATTAAGCAGGGCGTTAAAAGCTGCAATGTTTTGTTTTCCAAAAATAGCATAAAGATTTGCATTTCGTTCTGCGTCACCCATGCCAACCATTGCTTTATTAAATTGCCCGACAATATCAGAAAGACTTAAAAGGTTGCCGCTGGAATCTGTTGTAGCAATTCCCATCGACTTTAACGCCGCCGCTGCTTTATCAGTAGGGGCGGAAAGATTGGTCATAATATTGCGCAAATGCGTTCCTGCTTCAGCTCCAACAATAGAGTTATTCGCAAGGGCTGTTAAACTTGCGCTAAACATATTTAAATCATTGTTTGCAGTCTTAAAGAACGCACCCCCGGCGGTTATAGCTTCGCTTACATCCGTTAAGCTCATGTTTGCGCTATCTGCTGTATAAGCCATAACATCGCTAAGGCGTTTCATGTTTTGGGCTAGTATTTCCGGGTTGTCGCTCATCATGCCCATTACATTTAAGCCACCAACCGCCATTCCTACAGCTTCGTTCATTTCAACACAAGCTGCGGTTGCAAGATCTGCAACGCCTGGAAGAAGGGCAATAGCATTTGAGCTGTCAACACCAGCGCGGGCCAGTGTAGCCATAGCATCAGCGGTTTGTTTTGCGTCAAATTCTGTCGCAGCCGCAACAGCTCTTGCGCTTAAACCTATTTCATGCAGCCGCTCTTCAAAATCAGCTGCTGAAGAATCAACATCGCTAAAAGCCGCTCCAGCTCCATGTAAAGCGGCATCAAAATCTGCGTATTGTTTTGTAGCAACGACAAGCCCTGCGCCAACCGCCGCAACGCCCATTCCAATAAGCATTTTTCCTGCGGCTTTTGCAGTTTCGCCAAAGGCAGTAACCCGCTCTTGCGCTTTCAACAGACTTGCATTTAAACGGCCAGAAACAGCGTCGCCGCTCGCACCTATGCTTTTAAGTGCGGCAGAAGCGCGGTCTACTAATGCAAATGTTGTTGAAACTTCATAACGGCTTGCCATTTCTCTTTTTCTTGATTTCCTTTTGTGTTTGTGTTAATTCCGGGATTAAAGGTTTATACCAGAATAGAATTTCCCTAACAGTCATGTCATAGGGCGGAATCGGCAAATGATATTCAACATATATTTGCCGTATCATGTCCGGCACTCCATCATAAGCCGGAACTTTTTTTTCACTTCCACCCCGTGCAACAGGAACGGTTAGGCACTCATAAAAAGCTGTGCAATACCTGTGAATACTTTGTAGTCGGTATTGTAGAGGTTTGAGAACCAACCAATGTCTTTTCCTGTCATTGCGCTGCAAATAGCAACAATTTTATGGTTCATCTGCTGTGTTTTATAGTTATCAATTCCCATATAAGCGCGGCCATTTGGCGGCACAATTTCAACGCTTGTTCCGGCAAATCCAGCAGGGCTTTTCTGTGAAACTGTATAAACAAAGTTTCCCTTGTCGTTTATGCTCAAAAAACCACGCTGCATTGATTTTACAAGGCGTTCTTTTGTCATTGTTAAAGCAAGTTTATCTGTATCGCTAAAACCTGCGCCTACAATATCAATGTCGTTGTCTTCAGCCCATCTTGCAATTTCCTGTTCTGCAAGTTCTGCGCTCATAGTTTCGCCTGTTGTCTTTTTTTCGTCTGCCATTTGTTCACCTCAAAAAAAATAATCTGGCAGGGGTTTGTTTTCCCCTGCCTTAAAAATTATAACTTTTCAACATCGCCATTCAGCGTAACTTCTGCCGTACTTTCTTTTGTTGAAAGTTTCACAGCGTCTGTTATCTGCATTGTGCCGTTATAAACTACACCGTTTACAAGCGTACACTGAACAGGCACAAACTCGCACTTGTTCTGCAAATCCTGCAAGAATTCAAGGTCGCCCGCCTGTTCATCAATGGTAATGTTTAAGCCTTCAATGCTTCCAACGTGCCAGCTTTTTACCAGGCGCGTTGTGCCATCCCCGTTCTGCTTCACTTCGTTGTTAAAGCCTTTAGGGGTAATAGAAACATCGTCTTCACTGTCACAGACAAAGTTTCTGCCGTTTATAGTAATGCTCTCTACAGGGCCGCCAACTGCTGCCATAAATTCACCTCTCTTTTACAAGTTTTTATCCAAGATAAAAACCAAAATAAATATCGCCGCTGATAACTTCCACGTTGCCGGAAAGTTTGCACGGGAAAACATAATCAAGCCGTTTTGGATTTTCGCTGTTGATTCCAACCTGCAAATTTTCTTTTGTAAAATCTGCGTCGCTGATGATTGCATTTTTTGCAAGTGAATCAGCAAGAGTTGCAAGCCAGCCTTTAACAGTTTTTGGCTTGATTGCCTTCGGGTTAGTTGTAACCTGTGCGTCTGGCACAAGTGGCGCACCCTTAACATCATCGCTTTCTGTGATAAGGCGGCAGTTATAAACAATGTTCATAAGTTTAACCGCATCCACAACATAGCGGCGGCCAGGATATTTGCCTTCTGAATCCGGGTGGTAGAAAGTTACAATGTCGTTCAGCTCTGCAACATTTCCACTCTTAATGTTGTTTGACGCACCTTTAAGAATGGACTGATTGCGGATCTGTGGTGTTTCCTGTGCATCGTCGCTTCCGGCTTTAAGCCCTTTAAGCTGGCCTTTGTAATTCTGCGGCGGGTTTGAATCTGCTGTTGTGATAATATCGTCAAGCAAACCTTTTGCAGCAACAACAAAAGGCAATTCCGGCGAACCAACGCTAGGAACCAAGAAGTTAATGTAATCGTTTTTGCGCTCGTCTGAAATTGCTGTGCGTGTTGTATAATTGTCTGTACAACCGTGCGCAACGATACAAGGCATTTTCTGCAAAACGCTCCAGCGCCCTTCACCCCATGCCTGGTATGTATCAAGAATGCTTCCTGCTTTGTAATCAAAAGTAGAAAGTACAAATGTAATCCATTTCTGACCGATTTTTTCAAGCGCATTTGTAACATCGGGTGTTCCTGCTCCGTCTGCAAATGCAGTAATTGCCACGGTCAAGCCTGGCAAGTCGGCATCCATAACAATAGTAATACTGTTTCCAAGTACGCCACTCCATTTTGCAGCCAAAGTAATATGCTCTGGCACATCTCCAGAAGCTGCCGTAACAGTAGCAGTCGCTGGCATTTCAAGCACGGCGTTAATTGCAGCAACAATAGCAGCCATAGTTTCAGAAGCTGTTGCGCCTTTTGCAACGCTGAATTCAGCGTCTACACCGCCAACGCTAACAGTACCGCTTCCGGCCTTTGTTGTAGCGTCTCCAGTAATAAGGATTTCACCCTGTGCCTTAGTCCACTGGTTGCCTTTTGCAACAGGCAAAATGTAAACCGGGAATGTGGCCATTGCTCCAGCTTTCGGAAAGAGCTGTAAAGCCGCAAGGTGAAGAGGGCTTCCGTAGCCGTACTTCTGTGCGACTGCATCTGCGCTTCCCTCGATTTCGTACTTGTCAAGAGAATAGACGGCATCGTCATTTCCCTGCCCAATAATTGCAAGCTGCTGTGGCAGCATTGCAGCATTTCCGGTGTTAAAGTTTTTGTAATGTGTTTCAAGACCTGTAATTCTTGAAACCGTGCTAGGACTTGCACCCATTTTCTTTGCTCCTTTTATATTAGAATTCGACAAGCACTCTGCCGTCTTTGTCGCTAATTTTAGCGTCAATCAGCTCTAAGCCTTCGCCCTCGCTGATTGCCACACCCTCTATATAATCCACATTCAAAGTAATGCGTACAATTTTCACTTTTACAGCCGGATTTGTGCTTGCTGGACTTCCAGCTTCAAACTTCACAATGTCGCGACCATCAACAATTCCACGCATTTTTAAATATGCGTAGTTTTCAGCGCATAAAACATTTCTTACAATACGCGCTGTTTTCCAAGCCTTTAGACTTGCCCGCATTGCGGCATCTTCGCCGCTCTCTGCGTTTCCTGTAGCATAAACATCAAGCAAAAATGTTGCGCTCATTCTGTGCTTGTTAAAGTTTGTGCTTCCGCTTGTTTTTTCAGAACCAACCAAAGTTAAGTTTACAAGTGGAAAAGGATTTACCCCGCTGTCAACATATTGCAGGGGGTCGTCGTTCTCAATGTAAACGGCAATGTTGTAGTCACGGGCGTTAGGGTCGGCTGCTTCCTGTGCAAGCGCAAACTGATTGGCAAGTTCTACGCTCAAAATCGCCCCAATCTGATCGCGGATATATTCGATATTATCCGGCTCACTTAAAAGCTCTTTGCACTCACATTCAATCATCATTTACCGCCTGTTCCGTTCCGCTCATATCCAAGCTAAGATAAGCCCGAACAAGTCCAATCGTTCTGTCCGGCTCTGCAAAAACAACATTGCTTTCCTGCGTTTCCCCGTCAAGGTTCCTGTAAACAAGTTTCCAGCCGGGCGCAGGTGTTACAGTTTTGCCGTTTATTTTTACACGGCTTGCAAGAAAACTTGCGCACACTGTCCGCCCTGCAACGCGGTTTCCCTCTGTATCAACAGAATAGCCAATGTCTCCCACAAACCCGGTTATCTCCCACGAATGCCCGGCTTTGTCGCTAAGGGTAAAAACAGTGTTTCCGGCTTGCTTGCCCTCAATCGTGTGGGCCGCATCCTTCTGCGCAAGTTCTCTTAAACCCATTTTTACTGTGCGTCTCCGGCATCGTCGCCCGTGTCGCCGCCTTTGTCTGAATCGTTTTTGGAATCAGATTTAGGCTTTGTGTCTTCTGCTCCGGCATCTACTGCGCCTGTAGAAGAAGAAGGTTCGTCGCTTTTGCCGCTGGCTTTTTTGCCGCTGGCTTTTGTAACTTCAACAATTTTCTTTGCCTTTACAAGCTCCTTAAAAACTTCTTCAGAAAGAAAATCGTCTTTTGTAACTTCCTGTCCTTCAACAAGAATTACGCCCTTTGATGTAATGGCTGTGCCATCAGCAATTTCATAAACTTTAGTCGCTGCCATGTTTTACCTCTTAAAGTGTGGTTGTCAAACAACCGAATTTATCAATGGAAACCGGGATAGCCAAAGCGCGCATCTTGCTTTCGCCTGTGTATGTATCACCGTTTTCGTCATACCAGACGCGGTTGTGAATGCGTGCAAAACCGTCATAAGTAATTTCTGCCGGAACAATGGCCGCAAAAGGTTCTTTCATGCCAGCTGTTGGCACTCCGCCGAATACAATTCTAAAGTCCAAATCTTCAACAGCAGCGGTAACAATAACCTTGTCTGCATTCATAAACTTTGTAAGAGTTGAACCCTTGAAAGATTCGTAACTGTCGTTATAAACCCAAAGTTCAAGGCGGTAAGAACCAATATCAACATAACCCATGTAACGGCCACCGCGATTTTTCAAAGCTGGTGAAAGCTGACCAAGATTCATGCCGTCCTTTTTAACAGCGTCTTTGAAGTCTGTGTTTTTAAGCGCATTGTTCCAGGCGTTGCGTCCAAAAATTGCAATAGCAGGGTCGCTTTTTCCATCGTCGTTGATAGCGTCGCAAAGTGCTTCCAAATCCGCAAGAGGGGTAGCACTTGAAGAACTCCAGGCAACAGAAACTGTAGGCTTGTGGCTTGACTTCATCTTGAAGTCAAGGTCATAAACGATATTTCCGTTTTCGTCTGAAAGCTGAACAACACCTGTCTGCATAATCTGTGCGCACTGCAATTCAATCTGTTCTTTGAACATACGATGGAATTTAGAAAGTGCCTTCTTGATTTTTGCAACAAGGCGGGCAAACCATGAACCAATAGTTGCGTCATCGTCTCTTTCGCCCGGCTGACGCTGCATAAGATCCATAAGCGGAACAGGCTGCTTCAAACAAGAATAAGGCGGCTTAAACCGCTTTTCTGTAAAAATGTCGTCGTCAACAATAACGCCGCCTGTTCTGTGGTCTTTCAGAACTGGCGCAACTTTGTTGCCGCTGCGTTCAATGTCGATTTCGACAAATTCTGCGTTTGTATAATCTTCTTCAGTTGTCTTGAAGAAGGTTGTAAAGAATCCGCGCTTCTGCATTCGCGCGTCATCTGTGAACATTTTCAAAACTCTTTTCAAAAAGTCCATTGTTTTTCTCCTGTTGGTAAGAACAACCGTTTACTGGTTATCCTGTTTTCCGATATTTGTAACATCAAGGGCAAGAATTCCACTTGCTCTCAAAGTGTCTGCCTGTGCAGCAGTCAAAGCAGTTCCAGCAACAGTTACGCCGCTTTTCTTAACTTTTCCAGCAATGCAAACACGAACATAAAAGTCCATTGCAGCACCGCCGCTTGCGTTTGTGTTTACAAGGTCGTCGCGTGTAGCAAGAACGAAACACTGGCCGCTTACAGCATCTGCAAGTTCAAGTTTTCCGCTTGTACCGTTGCGCACAAGAACATAACCGTCTTTTGCAGTAGTAGCAGCCGCAAGAGAAAGAACTTCACTTGCAAACTCATTGTCGCCAATGAACAAGTCATCCGGCCCGTGGTTAATGATCTGGCTATTGCCTGTGATATTTCCCATTACAGTTGTCCTCCCAATTCTTTTTCAAATGCAGCCATTACAGCGGCATTGTCCCTCTGTGTGTTGTCTTTTGGCGGCGCAACTTCTGGAATATTTTTTTCATCTTCCTTTTGTGCGGCAACAACCTGTGCGGCAACCTTTTTATCCATGAATGCGTCAATAACTGCCGAATCAGTAGGATCGGCGTTATTCTTGATACATTCAAGGGCATAATCAGTGCAACCGCATTTTTCACCCATAGCTAAAAGACGGCTTGCGCGTTCGCGTTCATCGCTTGCGCCTTTAGCTTCGCCTTCTGCAACAATCGCCGCATAAACATCGGGATTGCTCTTTTTAAGTTCTTCAGCTGTCATTTTGCAGCCCCCCATATTATTTTTGTCGGGCCTGCTATTTGCGCCGCCCGCGCTTTCCAATTTCAAACAGGCAGCAATCTTTGCGTTTGCTCCCTGCATTTTATCCGCATTTTTTTTCATTGCGTTTTGGGTTTCCAAAACATAAGCCTGTGCTTTTACAATAAAGCTGTTTTTTGCCGCAATAAAATCTTCCGGCTTCTCTTCGCTCTTGTTTTCAATCACTTCGTCCGCAAATCCGGCTTCAACAATTTCTTTGCCAAAATACCAGCTTTCAGCGTCCATCAGATTTTTCATTTCAGAAACTTTCTTTCCTGTTCTGCCGCTGTAAACAGCCGCCATCAAATCGTCTGTACGCTCCATAGCGTCCGCGCTGGTTCGCAAATCGTTTCTGTCGCCAATTACAACGCTCCAGCCGTTGTGAATCATATAAATTGAGTTATCTTCAACAATGATTTTATTCTTAGAAGAAACGGAATGGGCGGCCAATGCAATAACGCTTGCTGCGCTTGCAGCCATGCCCTGTATGTAGGTAGTAATCTGAATGTCGCTGTGGTTTCTTGCAAAGTCGCGGATAACATTATAGATGGCGATACAATCCCACAAATCACCGCCCGGCGAATTGATTGTAATACGTACATCCTCGCCAGCTCCAACTTTTGCAAGCTCGCTTCTTACATAATCTGGAGTAATGCCACTTGTGAAAAATCCTTCACCAATCTGCTTGTCTATCAACAGTTCAAACATAGTTTAATTTTCCTTGTGTTTAAATAAACTCGCTATACCGAAAAAATATTTTTTTATGCTTGTTAAACGCAAAAAGCCGCCCCCTAAAAAGGAACGGCTTTGCGTAAAATAAAACTATTCAATCTGCTTTGCGTTCTTTGACTGAATGGCAGCAATAATAAGACCGGCAATGATTCCCACAAGTCCAAAAACCATAGTAATTACAGTTGTCATTGTTTCCTTGCTGAATCCGCCAAATCCAAGCAGGTACGCACCAACGCCCACTAAACTGACCGCAAGAACTGCAAGCCATGTTTTCTGTGTCTTGTCGCGTTTCTGCCAAAGCTGTGAAGTGGCAATTCCTGCGCCAAACATTGTAAGTGCAAAACCTGTCATGTCCGCCAGCTCAAACTTTGCAAAGTACGCAATAGCGACACCTGCAACAACCATCAGTAAACCAATGATAAGAAAAATATTCTTTTTCATTTTTACCCCCTGCCCGTTTAGGGCATTTTTTATTATTTACAGGCAACGCCCGCAATTTACTTGTACAAACCGCCCAAAAGATTTTCACGGCTTCTGAATGCCAGCTTGCAGCCGTCCTGTTTGAATCCGTCTTGTTCCAGAACAATAAAATATTTTGTGTTGTAGATTGAAACAAGAATGGCAACATGGCCGAATTGGTTTGTTTTGCTTGCACCCCAAATAAGAACATCGCCGCTGGAATAATCGGCAAGCGCATCTTCTTTAATGACTTTCAGTTTGCCAAGATTTTTAATAATGTCTTTTGCACCTTCAACAGGCGGAAACTGTGGAACGTCCAGAACTTCGCTGTAATACTGTCGTACAAGATCTACGCATTGTGGCCCGAATTTTCCGTCAAAATCAACTTTTGTTCCAAGATACTTTTTAATAAACTGTGTCAAACTGATAGCCATTTTTCACCTCACTTTATTTTGCTTTTTCTTCAGAATTGCCTTCATACAACGCTTTCAAATCGTTGTAATCGTTTTCTGTTTCTTCGTAATGGATCTGAAATTCCCTAAGCTGTATAATCCATTCGCCCGGCACGGTAACTGTATCGTCCGGGTTTCTTACATCGCCGTACAATTCGGGAAAAAAAGGAAAGTTCAGTTCCGGCAAATAAGGCTTTTCGATGTACTCAATTTTTGTGCTTGTGCAGCCCATTAAGAGCATTGCCAAGAGCATCGCCGTCATGCAAATTATTGATTTTTTCATCCGCTTCCTTCCTGTTTTTTCTTAAAATCTGAATAGTGCTTTCAAGTTTTGCCTGTTCAGCAATAGCCCTTGCAAGTTCCTTGTTTGTGTTTTCAAGTTTGCCCTGTGTTTCTTTTCGCTTTGTCTTTTCAGACCGCCACAAAAAGAAAAGTAACAAAATCCCAACGAAAAGCACCGCTGTTAAAATCAAAAAAAACTTAATCATTTTTCTTTTTCCTTCTTCTTTCGTGTTCTTCGTAATTTAGTACCATTGCGCCAATCGCAAAGAAGCCACAAAAAACACAAAGAATAATTCCTAGAATAGTTCCAATCATCGTTCTTCATTGCTTGAAGGTTTGTTTGCAATGGCATCACTCACTGCAAAACCGATTTTTTGCCCGGCGTTTACACCAAGATACAAAAGTGAGATGTAGAAAAAATCCTGTATTACAGCCGTTAAAAGCTCAATCGCAGTCTTTGCTTCCAAAATGTTTTTTATGCAGCAAATAATAACAACGACAGTAACAACAAAAGTAATCACACCCCAGACAATCCAGACAAGAAATTTTCTGCTTTGAAATTTGCTTGTTTTCTCTTTTTCGCCAGTTCCACTTTCTTTTTCTTCACTCATTTTTGCACCTCGCTTTTAAAAGATTTAAACTACTCACGTGAGTAGTTGAGATTCACTTGTACACCTCGCGTATTTTTACAAGATGTTCTATAAGTTCCTGTGTCCAGTTTTGCATCCTGTGTTTAAATTCCGCCGTCTTGAACTCTTCTTTCACGCCCAGCCCGTAAACCAGGGAACAGATTTCTTCCTGTTTAATTTCGATATAGGCATTTTTTGTGTTCAAATGGTTAAAGGTTA
>JAEENG010000063.1 GCA_016283615.1 Treponema sp. | reverse complement strand
GCTTCACGACGCGGCCTGTATAGTTCAAAACGGAAAGATTATCAGTGCAGGCTGTTTTTTGCCTTTGAGCGAGCAGTACGACATCAAAAAAACCTTTGGTACCCGCCACCGTGCGGCCCTTGGTCTCAGCGAAATTAGCGACGCCGTTGTGCTTGTCGTTTCCGAAGAGTCCGGTGCAATTTCGCTTGCCTACGACTCGCGCCTTCATTATGACCTTAATACAACCCAGATTACACGCCAGCTCGAAAAGCTTCTGGATTTAACAGCAAAAGAAAGAACAATTGAGGATACGATCGATGAAAATAAAGGAAGTTTTTAACAGAATTACAGAAAACTGGCCTGTCAAAGCCTCTTGTTTTTTAATGGCCCTGTGTCTTTATGTTTTTTACACACTGTCGATTCAGGATTCAAAAACTTTTACAGTGCCGCTGACAATTCAATCTAAAAACGGAATTGCCGTTGCAGGAAATTATCCTAAACGGGTGCGTGTTACCCTCAAAGGAAAGACAGAAGAAATCGCTTCCGTACGCGAGACTGAAGTCAGCGCATATCTTGACCTTAACTACCTTGCCTCTGACGGAACCTACAAACTCCCAGTCCTTGTAGATTTGTCACAGCAGGCACTTCTTCTCGAAACTCTTGAAGTCCACGTGTCACCTCAGGAAGTTTCCCTCAAGGTTGAAGAAGAAATCACTGCTTATGTTCCTGTCACAGCATTGATAAAAGGAACTCCGTCACATGGTTATGAACTTTCAGAAACAATTGTTGAACCTGATGAAGTACTTATCAAGGGACCGCGTTCCCAGGTTTTAAACTGCACAAGACTTCAGACTCAGGCAGTGTCGGTTAAAAATGCAACGGCCGACGTTGTAAAAACTGTAAGGCCGGATAATCTCGGTTCAACACTGCACCTGGCAGAAAATAAGGAACTTACAGTAAAAGCTTTGATTATTCCGTCGATTTACTCAAGACGCTTTGATAATTATGCAGTTTATTATGCAAATGTTCCTGAAGGTTTTTCTGTTTATCCGCCTAATATAAATGTGAGCTTTACGCTCAAGGGCCGGGTTGCAGATCTTGAAAAATATACGCCGCCTTCAAATTCGCTTTATATTGACTTTGGCGAATTCAAGGAAACAGGCTCGTACGAAGCAAAAATCATCACTGCCTTCCCGCAGGCCTACGAGCTGGTAGAAAAACCTCTTTCAAAAGTTAATGTGGAACTCAGAAAGATTGATTCAAATTCTGAATTTGAACAGAAAATCGAAGATATAATCGAATCCCAGACTCCTGAAGAGCTTTTGCAGAACGCTGTGGAAGAAGTTCAGGAAAAAGTTGAATCCAGCCCGGAGAGTCAATGATTTACGGAATCGGAACAGATATCGCCAGGGTAGACCGTTTTGAAAAATGGGCCCTGGATTCAGAATTAACGGAGCGCTTTTTTAATTCAAAAGAACTTTTTGAAGAAGATGCTTCATCACATCTCGGCGCCGCAAGCCGTCATTATGCGGCCCGCTTTGCCGCAAAAGAGGCTTTTGCAAAAGCCCTCGGAACGGGTTTTGTCGGCCTGAGCCTTTCTGATTTTTATGTTGCCAAGGATGAAAGGGGAAAGCCTTATTTTGTTTTTGGAGATAAGACTAAAAAAATATTGGACAACTCACTCGGAAATAACTACAATATTCAGTTGTCACTAAGTCACGAAAATGAATTTGCAGTTGCCTTTGTGGTAATAGAAAAGGGGGATAATTAATGGTTTATCGTAGTTCGGCAAAAAAAGCTCCGGCAGATCCAAACAAAAAGCCTAAACATTCATACTGGTCAAAGAATAAATGTCATTGTCCGGTTTGCAAAAAAGACTTTGAACGCGAAGAAATGCTCACTGGCGGCGGTCGTATGATTGCAGGCGAACTAACTGATGAACTTCACCGTATTTATGAGCCTTCAGAAAAATTCGGCTATATTTATCCGCTTTTGTATTCTGTCGGGGCCTGCCCAAAATGCCATACTGCCTTTTTCTGGAAGGACTTTGAAGAAATTGACGACAACGCTTCCTTAAATGCACTTCTTGACGACAGCGAAAACCGCAAAAAGGCTGTTAGCAATATGTTCCCTTACTACGAACTTACCCGCGAACGAAACCTTCTCGACGGAGCCGCAATGTATTATCTTGCATTGCTTTCCTACGAAAAAGTCGACTTAAGCTATGCTCCGACAATCAAGCGCGCAATGATTTCTCTCCGCCTTGCATGGATTTGCAAGGATCTGGACAGGGTAATTCCTAACCACAACTATACCTTTGCCGCAGAAGTTTTTTATCGCAAGGCACAGTTCTTTTACGAACAGACATTGATTAACGAAACTGGCCGTATCGAAACTATCGCAAAGGTTTCAAACTTTGGACCTGATATCGACAAAAACTACGGTTACGACGGGGTTATCTACCTCAACAGCCTTCTTGAATTCAAGTACGGTCAGACAGAAGACATGCAGATGCGCTATAAAAAGCTTGACGAAAACAAACGTTCAATTGCCCGAATCTTTGGTCTTGGTAAATCGTCAAAATCAAAGCCGGGCCCTCTGCTCGAAAAATCACGCGCTTTGTACGACAGCCTGACTGCAACCTTAAACGAAGCAAATATTATTTCTGTCGATGACGACGAATAAAGCGGAGTTTTAGTGCGTAATATTCTTTTGACAGTATCTTATGATGGAACTGACTTTTGCGGATGGCAGAGACAGGACTTTGCAGACAAAGGCAAGGCTGTCCGCACAGTTCAGCAGGTTATCGAAGATGCCCTTGAAAAAATCCACAAACAGAAAATCAATCTCCAGGGAAGCGGCCGCACCGACAGCGGAGTTCATGCTTTTGCACAGGCGGCTAATTTTATTTCGCCGATTGATTCAATTCCTGTAGAAAATTATCCGCGCGCCCTGAACAGCTTTCTGCCTGATGATGTCAGAATCATGGACGCACAGGAAGTGGACAGCGGTTTCAGTTCAAGAAGAAACGCAACAAGCCGTACTTACAGATATTTTATAAACACAGAAAATCCCCTCGCAAGCCAGATGCGCTATGTGTGGCCGATAAACCACAAGCCTGATATCGAAGTGTTGAATCAAATGGCTTCATGCCTGCACGGAGAAATGAACTGCGCAACCTTTGCTGCAAGCGGCGACCAGAGTGTTTCTACAAACCGCTACATCGATAAGGCTCATTTTTTTTACGACGGAAATTCCCTCGTTTTTGAAATCGAAGCAAATGCATTTTTGTGGAAAATGGTCCGAAGCATAGTGGGTTCTCTGATTCATTTTGAAAAAATGGGAAAGGACGCTGAGTTTTTTAAGGGCGTTGTAGAAAGCTGTGACAGAAAAAAAGCCGGACCTACTGCGCCGCCGAACGGACTTTTTTTATACAAAATCAATTTTGACGGAATCCGCCGTCACGTCTAAAGAAGGCTGACCGGATCAACATCGCTTTCGATATAAACATCTGTCGGGCGCGTGTAGTTAAAAATTAAATCTCCGGTCAGGTTTTGAAGAATTTTAATATCGCTTCCTTTCAAAATAATCTGGTAACGGTAATTCTGGGCGATTTTTACAATCGGACACTCCGAAGGTCCTAAAATCTCAGTTGTTTTTATCGCTTTTTCTGTATTTGAATTCTTGCAGCCTGCAAGAATTGAATTCAATTTGTTTTTGATAATGCTGACGGCACCCTGAGCCGCACCTTCTGCCTGGCGTGAAGTCGGTGCCCTGAAAACAATCCTTACAAGGCGGCTGAAAGGCGGAAAATTGAGCATTTTGCGGTTTTCAAGTTCCATATCGTAAAATTTCTGGACCTGGTTTGTAACTGACAGATAAATCGGCTCGCTTTCAGGCGAATAAGTCTGAATTAAAACCTTTCCGTCCGGAAAAAATCTTCCGGCGCGGCCAGCCACCTGTGTCAAAAGAGAAAATGTTCTCTCGCTTGCGCGGAAGTCCGGCAGGTGAAGGGCAGTGTCCGCAAGAATTACGCCTACAAGTTTAAGATTCGGAAAGTTTAAGCCCTTGGCAATCATCTGTGTGCCGAGCATTATGTCATATTCATTTTTCTTGAATGCGCCGAGTTTTTCCTGGAGTTCGCCCTTTTTTGTAAGGCTGTCGGTGTCCAGGCGGCAGATTCTAGCGTTCGGAAACTTTGATTTAACTTCGTTTTCGATAAATTCAGTTCCAAAGCCTGAGTAGCCTGCATCGAGGGAGCCGCACTTGGGACACTGCTGCGGAGGAAGTGTTGACCAGCCGCAGTAATGGCATTTGAGGCGGTTTTCCTTTAAGTGGTAGGTAAGTGAAACCGAGCAGTTTTTGCATTTTAATTCAAATCCGCACGAACGGCATTTATAAAAGTGCGAAAAACCGCGCCTGTTCAAAAATAAAATTACCTGGCGCTTTTCTTCGAGAGTCCGGTTAATCTCTGATTCAAGTTCTTTTGAGATACAGCCCGTGTCTGCCGCTTCGTTCTGGAGGCTGATGCATTTAATATGAGGCATTGCACCTCCTGCAAGCCGTTTTGAAAGCGTATGTTTTTGAATTTTACCCGTACTGAATAAATACCAGGATTCGGCGCTTGGAGTTGCGCTTCCCATTACAACCGGGATCCTGTTTTTTGCTGCACGGTAAACTGCAACCTGACGGGCGTTGTATCGCGGCGTTGAACCGCTCTTGTATGAAGCGTCATGTTCTTCGTCGATGATAATCATTCCAAGGTCAGGAACAGGTGCAAAAACTGCGCTTCTGGCTCCGATGACGACGCGTGCTTCTTTGTTTATGATTCTTTTGTATTCGCTTAATTTTTGGCTTGGAGTAAGGCCTGAGTGTAAAACCGCTGCAGTCGGACCAAAACGTTCAACTACGGCTTCGATAACCTGCCGTGTAAGACCGATTTCTGGGACAAGGTAAATTACGCCTTTTCCCTGTTCAAGAATTCGGCTTGCACACTGCAGAAAAACTTCTGTCTTTCCGGTTCCTGTAGGTCCGTAAAGGTAGTGAAGGTTTGTTTTTGAAGACGGGTCTAAAATTGAATTGATTGAACTGAGCTGTTCCTCGCTTAGGGTTTTTGCCTTTTTCTCGGGAAGTTCATCCACAAAACTGAATCCAAGAGAGTCAGTTTCCCTTTTTGCGTTCGGAAGCATTGCCCCCAGGGCTTCTCCCCAGGTGCATAAATAATATGAACTTATCCACCGGCTCAAATCAATAAGTTCAGAATTCAACAGTGGAGTTGAATCGAGAATTTTTTTTACCGGGCGGATTTTTTCTTCTTCAACGGGACAGTTTTCAGGCAGGCTGTCACTTTCGCCGACGATGTAGCCCATGGTTTTGCTGTTGCCAAAATTGATGTCAGCGCGGCAGCCGATCCTGCTTGAACCGTCGTCATTGATATTGAGATAGGTAAAGGTTTGATTTAAAGGGATGTTCAGCGCAATCTGCAGAAATTTTGCCACGACTATCCTCTAAAACTCTGCTGAAAATCCGGAGCAATTTTAAGGAGCTGTTCGCGGAACATTTTTAAGTCGTCCCATGCCTGTGCCTTGAATTCCTTGTGCTGCAAAAGATAACTCGGGTGATAGGTAACACACACCGGAATCTTTGCATATTCATGAATCTGCTGGCGGAGCCTTGTAACTCCAAGTGCTGTATTCAAAAGATTTTTTGCCGCAGTCGAACCGGCGCACAAAATCATTTTTGGCTTTAAAACTGCAATCTGTGCCTTTAAGAATGATGAACACGCTTCGGCTTCTTCCGGGTAAGGCGTTCTGTTCTGAGGCGGCCTGCATTTTAAGATGTTTAAAATATATGTGTTTGAGGTTCTGCTCAATTGAATGGCGGCAAGCATTTTGTCCAGAAGCTGCCCTGCAGGACCGACAAATGGAAGTCCCTGCATATCCTCTTCATATCCCGGCGCTTCTCCGATTACAAGTACTACCGGATTTGAAACTCCGGTTCCCGGAACCGTGTTATGACGGCTTTTTGAAAGTGAACATCGTGTGCACTGTGCGATTTGAGCGCTGATGGATTCGAGGGAGGCTCCGGCCGAGGCTCCGGCCGAGGCATTTAATCCGGTTACAGAGGGCTGGGATGAGTCCTGTGCATCCTGAATTGAATCCGGCGCATTTTCAGTTACGTCATCAGAAAAAACAGGGGTGTCTAAAAAATCCCTTTGTGTAAAGCCGTTGACAGAAGCAGAGGCTGTTTTGAGCAAATCAAAAATGAGGGATTTTTCTTCTTTTTTCATAATTTCTATTTTCTAAAAGAACCTTGCCTTGGTCAAGTATTTACTTGAATGAGCCGTCAGAATAAGTTAAAATAGAAAGGCTATATGAATGTTGCTTTATTTTCCGACAGTTATACTCCGACAAAAAGCGGAATCGTTACTGTTGTTACTCAGTTAAAATCAATCCTTGAACAGATGGGCCACAATGTCTGCGTTGTTACCGTCGGTTCAAAAGAAGAACGTCATTCAGAAGAATACGAAAAAGAAGGGGATGTATTCAGGGTAACTTCGATTCCAAGTCCTGTAGGCGAAGATCAGTTTATCGGAATCCCTTTAAGACGCGAAGTTATTCAATTCATCAAAGAACATAACGTAGATATCATTCACTCGCACACCGAGTTTTTTATGGGACATATGGCCCTTGTTGTCGGCCGTGAACTTAATATTCCTGTAATCGCTTCTACCCACACAATGTGGGAAGATTATTACCGCTATTACCTCTGGATGGGACGTTTGATTCCACGCAAGGTAATCAGAAAAATCGTACAGCGCATTTACAAAAACTTTTATGCCTTTATCAATGTATCGCAGAAGGCACACAATTATTTTAACCGCTCATTTATGCTTCCGATGATTCCGTCGGCAATTATTCCAAACGCGATTGATTCAACTAAATTTATCGCGCACACCTGTTCAGAAGGAGAACTTGATGAACTTCGCGGCAGGCTCGGGATTAAAAAAGATGACCGCGTAATTCTTTATGTAGGCCGTATCGTCGAAGAAAAACGCATGGATGAACTTCTCGAAATCATGATTCGTGTTGTTCAAAAACGAGAAAATGCAAAAATGGTATTTGTCGGTGCAGGCGAGCGCCTCGAAAAACTTCAGGAACGCGTTAACGAAGCTAACCTTAAGGACAAAATTATCTTTACGGGTTTTGTCGATTGGACCAGACTCTACACTTATTACTCACTTGCTGATATTTTTGTTACAGTTTCGCTTTCAGAAATGCACAGTATGACAATTCTTGAAGCCCTGAATCTCGGGGTGCCGGTTGTCTGCCGCCGTGATACAAGTTTCAGCGACACTGTTTTTCCGGGCAAAAACGGTTTCTTTGCCGACAGCGACGAAGATATGGACCAGTATCTTCTGAATCTTATAGACGACCCGATTTTGTCTTCAAATATGGGTAAAAATGCTCTGGAAATCAGCAAAAATTTTACTCTTGAATCGCACGGAAAGCGCACCCTCGCATTCTATCAGGAGGTTCTTGATAACTTTCCGAACAAGGTTACTTCAGAACAATTGCAGAAGGCAGTTGATGCCGCCCTCATTAAATAAAGGAATTATGATGAATTCAAATATAATGTCTTTCAGAAAATTTAATTCAATTCTTTTTGCATTCATTTTTCTTGCACTGGGACAGCTCATTTCCGCACGGGGTGACCAGGAACTTGTTCTAAGCGGCAGCTGGGTTTACGACAGTTTGAATTACATCTGCCTTGAACAGAAAATCGTAAACTTTGCAGACAGTACACCCCTTACAATTTCTCAGATTAAAACCCTGATGAATGAAGCTGATTATAATTCACTTAGTGATGCCGGAAGAGGGCACTATGACAAACTGATTCAATATTTTAAGGAAGAAGCAGTTACATTCAATTCCGACCTGATTTATTTTGGTCTTGAACCAGAAGTTGCCCTTGAATCCTATTACAAATCCAACAGCAAAATTGACTGGGTTTACGACCGTTACCAGAGAAACAGTCTGATTGAATCTCCTTTTGTTTTTGGTTCTGGCGATTTATTTACCGTAAAAATGGATCTTGCCCTCCGCCAGAATAAGGGAATGGCATATCACAACGATAATTATTCAAATATTCCCCTTGCCCAGGACCAGATTGACATTCACTTTCCGAAATACGGATATCTTGCAACAGAAAAAAAGATAAGTGATTCCAGCGGAATTGCCTTTAAATTCGGTATTTTTGACCGCAACATCGGCCGCACCGACACAGGTTCCTGCATTATGAGTGAATATCTGACAGGCTGTACAAACGCCCAGCTTGAAGTTTATTCACCTGATTATAAATACACTTTGAGCGCAACACAGTTCAATGTTGATAAATATTATTACCAGCATCAGCTTGACTTCCGTCTTTTCAAAAGGTTTACCTTTACAATTCTTGAAGGCCTGCTTGTTAACGCCCCTGTCGAACTGCGCTATTTAAATCCCCTCATCATTTACCACGGTTACGCTCCGTGGCGCGACTATGATACAGAAGATGACGAAACTCACACAGGTTCACTCATGGGGCTCAAGGCTCAGTTTGTTCCTTTCAGCGGGCTTAGGTTCTACGGTCTTTTTGCAATGACACAGTTCCAGACGTCGTTTGAACTTGAAAACTTTCCCAACGATGTAACACCAAACGGCATGTGCGGTCAGCTGGGTGCTGAATTCGTAAGGCCTTTCCGAGGCGGATACCTTCGTTTTGCCCTTGAAGGCTATTATGCAGAGCCGTATATGTATATCAAGGAAAGCCCGGACTGGACCTTTGTCCGCACTTATCAGGAAAACATCGGCGATTACGAGATTTTCTACGAATGGATCGGCTCTCCCTTTGGTCCTGATACAATCAGCGGCGAACTTTCTGCGGGCTACAATGTTCCAGACAAATATTCTCTTGATTTGATTTATCTGTTTATGGCAAGGGGAGAAATGTCCGGTACTTCCGTATTCGATTCAATTGCTGATTACTGGGGCGGAACAAATATCAACGACGGTTTTTATGACACTAACCGCGATAAATGGTGTTACCCAGATAAGGGGGAAAAAGGGCAGGGCTTTACGGAAGCAAAGCGCCGCCAGGGACTTGTTACTCCAACAGGCACCCCCGAATACGTAAACAGAATCAGTGCACGACTGAATTATATATTCAATAAGAAGCTGTCTGTAACGGTTCAGCCTTCTTTTGTATTTGTCTTCAACACCAATCATGAAGAAGATAAATTCAACAGCGGTTTTGAAGCTGCTATTGCGGCAAAGTACCGCTTTATCCGATAATACGGGAGAGAAACAATATTTTTTTTGAGGTTAATATGAAAAAAAGTATTTTAATTATATCTGTTATTCTGGCTCTGGCTGCAAATCTCTTTGCTCAGGTTTCAGTTGATCCCACAGACGATTTTTATAAATACGCACAAAACTGGGAATTAAAGGGATATATCGATCCGCTGCCTTTGCTTCGCCCTTATCCTGCAAGTACAATTAAGGCAATTCTTGAAAAGGTAATCGACTGTCATAATAAACACGATGCCGAAATCGCCCTTAATGAATACGAACGCATTTTCTCAAAAAAATATCATCTTTACGCTGACGGCGGTATCGACCTTAAGCACCAGGACAATTGGCAGGACGGTGAAGAAGATTCCGATACAAAAAATCTCCGGGGTGAAGGCGGTATCTGCGGTGAACTCATTCTTCATCCCCTTGTTGATATAGGCTATGACCTTGCTTTCTTTGTAGAAAGTGCTGAATTTGACGACATTGCTCCTTATTACACAAATAAAGGTCCGGACAGTATTTTTGATCCGTCATCAATCGGTCCCTTTGATATGTTCCTCGACTGGAATATGAATACCACCGTCGGAACTCAGACAATTTATGCCACAGCCGGGCTCAGCAAGGTTGGTTACGGACCATTTATCGGAGACGGACTAGCCCTTAATGATACCGGCTTCCACTCTGCAAACTTTATGACTTCATACAACGGAAAGCGCGTAAGTTATGCATCCGTTTACGAAATTATCGGTGCCACAACAAATAATCCGGATGTTTACGATGATCACGGAGATGGAAAATATCTTGCATTCCACACGATTAAATTCCGTCTCAATAAAAACATTGACATCAGTTATTACGAAAACATAATTTTTGGACCACGACCTAACATCGCATATTTGTTCCCGATTCCATACATGCCGGTACAGAATATCGGCGGTGCAAGCGACAACCTTCAGATGGGACTATTGTTCGAAATCAAGCCTCTGCCGGGCTTGTGCTGGGCAACAGACATCTTTGTTGACGACTTTTCAGTTAACGAAGTTGTAAAATTGAATTTTGACTCTAAAATCCGTGTTGCAGGACAGACCGGACTTGTCTTCAGCCCGATGAATTCACCATGTAACCGCATGACTTTAAATTATCAGATGGTTCTTCCTTACGTTTACTCTCACTGGGAATACGCCGAGGAAAACCACGCATATATTTACGGTAAAAACTATAACTACCAGAATTACACGAATGCGGGCGTAAACATCGGTTCGGTACTTGATCCAAACTCAGACAAGGTTTCTTTTACTGCAAGCTTTAGTCCGGCTAGATGGTTAAAGATCAACCTGAATACTAATTATATCCGCCATGCAAACTCTGCAGAAGCGTTCAACTCAGAAGACGCAGGAACCTATGTTCTTGCCAAATCAGGTCAGTACGCAACTGATGGTTCCGCATACATGCACCAGATGTGCTCAAATGATGACGAGGGCGAAAACAGCT
>JAEENG010000062.1 GCA_016283615.1 Treponema sp. | reverse complement strand
GTAATAGATTTAACATAAGGAGTTAGGATAAAAAGCAGCCTGAAATAACGTCTGCTTTTTATCCTGACAAGTTTTCGTTGGAAACTTGCATATCAATAGCAGCTCCTCATTTCATTGCGGAGCTAAATAAAAAGTCAAATCGGAAATTGAAATTTCCTCATTGACTTTTTATAGGAGATTTTTATGATTTTAGACAAGATAAATTCACCGGCAGATTTGAAAAAGATTTCTGTTTCAGAACTTCCAGTAGTAGCAAATGAAATCCGCGAAGGTCTTTTCAACCGCCTTACAAAAATTGGCGGACACTTTGGACCGAACTTTGGTTTTGTAGAAGCAACAATTGCTCTTCATTATGTTTTTGATTCCCCAAATGATAAATTTGTATTTGACGTTTCCCACCAGGCTTATGCCCATAAAATGCTCACAGGTCGAAAGGCCGGCTACTTTGACGACAACCGCTTTTCAGAAGATTCTGGCTATACAAATCCAGATGAAAGTGAACACGATTTTTTTAACATCGGGCACACTTCTACTTCAATTGCACTGGCTTTAGGTCTTGCAAAAGGAAGAGACATACTCGGCAAAAAGGAAAATATCGTTGCCATCATTGGAGACGGATCTCTTTCTGGCGGAGAGGCACTGGAAGCTTTGAGCGTTGCAGGAAGCGAACTTAATTCAAATTTCATTGTGGTAGTAAACGACAATGAACAGGCAATAGCTGAAACCCACGGCGGGCTTTATAAGAATCTAAAGGCCCTCCGCGACTCTAACGGCAAATCTGAAAACAATATGTTCAGGGCATGGGGCTTGGACTATATCTACGAAGAAAACGGAAATGACATTGCTTCATTGATTGCGGTTTTTGAAAAAGTCCGGGATTCAAATCGTCCTGTTGTTGTTCACATTCACACACAAAAAGGTAAAGGATACGAACTGGCAGAAAAAGACAAAGAAGGATGGCACTGGTGCGTTCCATTTGACCGCACAACAGGAAAACCAACAGTAAACTTTGGAAGCGGTGAATCATATTTAGGAATAACAAGTCAATACATAGTAGAAAAGGCTAAAAAGGACAAGGATTTTATTGTGGTTACCCCTGCTATGCCGATGTCTGTCGGCCTTGGTCCTGAAGAGCGGGCTAAGCTTGGAAGTCAGTACATCGACACAGGCATTGCCGAAGAAGCGGCTGTTGCCATCGCGTCGGGAATTGCCCGCCGGGGTGCAAAACCTCTTGTTGTGACCAACATGACTTTCTTACAGCGTGCCTATGATCAGATTTCCCAGGACGTGTGCATCAACAAAACTCCTGTCACCATGCTTATGAATTATTCATCATTTGACGGACTTACAGATGTAACCCATCTTGGCATATTCGGTCTTGCCGCCTTTACAAATATTCCGAATCTTGTGGTGCTCTGCCCTTCAAGCGCGGAAGAATATATTTCCATGCTGGACTGGAGTATTGACCAGAAGGAAAATCCTGTCCTCATTCTGATTCCCGGCAATGCCGTGAGCCACCGCCCTTCAGACAAAAACTACAGTGCCCTGAACCGCTTCAAAATTGAAGAGCAGGGGGAGAAAATTGCAGTCATCGCCCTGGGTGATTTTTTCCAAAAAGGAGAAGAACTTGCCTCTGCAATCAAGGAAGACTGTGGATTTACCCCTACCCTGATAAATCCTCGTTTTGCCTCAGGCCTCGACGAAGAACTTCTGCATGATCTTGAAAAGAATCATCAGCTTGTCCTTACGCTTGAAGACGGAATCCTTGAAGGTGGGTTCGGACAAAAAATTGCTTCGTTCTATGGACCAAACAAAATGCTGATAAAAAATTACGGCCTGAAAAAACAATTTTATGACCGCTACAATCCCTCAGAACTTTTGCAGGAATGTGGAATGACGACCGAGCAGATTGTAAAAGATGTCAAATCAATTTTATAGGAAATCAGGAGACAAATATGGCAGAGAAAATTACACAGACAGCAGGTCGGGATCAGCTTGGAGACTTTGCTCCGATGTTCGCTCACCTGAACGATGATGTACTCTTCGGCGAAGTATGGAACGCAGAGGCAATCGATATAAAAACAAAGTGCATCATAACAGTGGTGTCGCTCATGGCAAGCGGAATTACAGATTCTTCCCTCACATACCATTTGCAGAACGCAAAGGCTCACGGAGTTACAAAAGAAGAAATCGCTGCAATCATCACACATGCTACAATGTACACAGGCTGGCCAAAAGGCTGGGCAGTATTCCGTCTGGCAAAGGAAGTCTGGAAGGAAAATTAAATT
>JAEENG010000061.1 GCA_016283615.1 Treponema sp. | reverse complement strand
TAGTGTAGATTTCTGCACTTGCATTTGCGTGATATACATCGTAGCCCACAAATTCGCCTGCGGTAAATGAACCGTTGCTGTTCAAGTCGGTGCCCAGGTAAACCTTTGCAAGACGAGGAGCGCTGTTTGCAATGTTTACAGTGTATGTTGTGCAAGAAACGTTTTCTGCCTTATCAAATGCGATTATTACAAGTTTTGCAGGTCCATCGGCAATGTTTCCTGAGTGAATTGTTGCATCCCAGATATATCCCACAGATTTTGAACCTGTTACGGATTCCGGCATTAAGTCGCCGTCATCACCGCTTGTAAAGGTAAATGAACTTCCTGCATCTGGTTTTGCAATCTCCTTTCCTGTATTATCTACAACCTGTGCATAAGGGAACCAGGCTGTTGTAGAAGTATCTTCCGTAACACCGGTACTTGTATTAAAGCCGATTGTTTTTCCGTCATTAGCGATTGATTCAATACGACGGTAAACACCACCAACTTCAATCAAACCACCAACACGGATGTGACTATTTGTACTTAAATCAGAATCAGCAACAAAGTTGTATCCTTTCATTGTACCTGTTACAGGAAGAGCCCACATGCTTATTGAATTATCACCCTGTCTGATTGTGCGTTCTGTCAAATCTGAGAGAGCGACCTTAGCATCAGATGTTCCTGTGGTAATCAGAGGATCCATAATACATTCGTTTGTATATTGTGCTCCCTGTCGGATGTAGTAGAATGCAACACGCTCAAGACCGGAACCAGTTTCTTCCGTTTTACCCCCAAGAGTAAATACATAGTTAGAGTCAGTAATTGTGTAGTTCTGGCCAATCAAGTTTGAACTATTCTGAGCAAGTTCATCACCCTTGTATACTGCAGTAATATCCGGTGCAGTATTATCAATTCTCAATTCGTATGTAGTTGTAAGAGTATGACCGCTTGTCTGACTGTCCGTTACACTTACGGTATAAGTTACATATTCTGTAGTTGTATCTACAGGAATGTAGAGGTACTGACTCTTGGCACCGCTGTCCGCTGTTTCCACATTGGAAACAAAATAGTCTGTGTCAGCAACCAGGTTTTTTACCTGAAGGTTGTTCTTTACTGTATAAGAAGAAAGTTCTGATTCATCTTCCAGTTTAACTGTCAGATACCAGCTGCCCTTTAAGTACATCTGAGCTTCGTAAGTTTTTATAGCTTTAACAGAAGGTGTATCATCCTTTGCGTTTGCACTTGTAATCTGAGTGTCGTACTGGCAGAGGGTTGCTTCCTGAGTCGGAGCGGTAGCGTCGATACTGAATGTGTAGGTGTCACTCCAGGTTCCGACCTTTCCTTCATCGTTTACAGCGCATGCACGGATTGCAAGGTCATTTGTCTCTCCTGCAGCCGGGTCAAGTTCCTTTTCATTGTTAATCTGAATATACCATGAAGAGCTTGTCTTTGTTGCCTTAATTCCCCACCAAGAAGTTGCAAGTGTTGAACTGCCAGAAGAGTCTTCGTCACCAAAGGTGAGTTTTGTAACACCTAGTTCACTCTTAACAGCCGCACTGTCCATTACACTGTAGCCAAATCCACCTGTATTAACGAGGCCTGCAAAGTTAGTTGAGCCTGAAACCAGAGTTTTATCAGTTGAATCGAACTTGTACTTTCCGTCTGAAGTTTTCTTTGCAATCTGAATAAATACGGCTGCAACGTTTTTGGTTCCGGAAGGAATATATGCATCACCGGTTACACGGATTGTACCGCCAAGAGTCAAACCGTCTGTCGGGAAGGTGATTGAAGTCTTAGGACGGTCACCATCCGGGTTATGCTTGAAAGTATAGTCTTTCTTTAATGTGTAGTTTCCGCGGTTATCAACTGCCAGTACATAGAATGGAAGTGTATAAACCTTATCCTTCGTAGCATCCAGATAATAATCTGAATTATCATATTTTTTTGCTTCCTCCGTCGCAATTGTAAATGACCAGCTTGTTTCTGTGGTATTTGCGTCAAGAACGTGGTTCCATACGCTGTTACCTTCATCGTCAGTAAGAGCAATCAGGTCTTCATCAGTCATTGCACGCTGTGTTTTGGTCGGGATGAGCCATTTTGTAATGTAAGTGTCAGCAAGGCCCACATCAGTTGCATTACCGCCAATCTTAATGTCACCTGTTACTTCATCATTTGAACTTGGAGTAGTAATTCTTACATCCGGTCCGTCATTATCAACCATGAATACAGGAGATGCGTTTCCAGAAAGTCCGCTTGTATCATAAACTTCAATTGAACAGGTAATTGAACCAGTTTTTGCAACGCTTAAATCTATGAGACTTGTTGTCCATGTGGTAATAGTGTTGTTTTCAGAAAGAATTGAAGTTCCGTTTGAGTCGTATGTAAAGGCAAGTGTTTCACCTTCAACTGTGCGGCTTGTATAATCTGTGGAATTAACATTTGTCAGGCGGATATAAGCATCCGCATCGGAACTGTCTTTATACTTAAGGGTAAGAAGCATTCCTTCGATTCCGTTGGCATCTTTTCCCTTAATGATAAACTGAACGTACTGTCTGTCTTTTCCGCCGACAATGAGGCTTGTACCAGGTGTTACGGAAGTACCGTTTGCAGCCTTGGAATTATCATATGCCTGGATCTGAGTATCCGCAATTGAAGGCGATGTACTGTCGCTCTTGTAAGTCAAAACAGAGTCGTTGTCAACTGCAGTTTCGCTCTTGTACTGGATCTTTGGCATGAGGTATGCAGTTCCATTGTTTGTGTAGAATTTTGCCCCGGAATTATCTTCGATGTAGAAGTAAAGATTCTTTGTACCGTCGAGGGTGCTTGCAGGAGTATATGTAAAGCTTCCGTCTGTGCCGAGAGTTACACGGCTTGCACTTGAAGGAGCATCACCGCTTCCTGTGTATGGTGCGTCTTCTGTAATATACAGATGTCTGACTGCCGCTGTACTTGTTGAGTCATCGTCAGTGATTGTACCTTCAAGAGTAGCGTTGGTTCCGTACTTTAAGATGTATGAACCGTCACTGAGCTTGTTAAGGTTAATCAGACGGATTGTCGGTCTGTCTGAATCACGGTCAACTGTGTATTTAAAATAGTTTGTATCCAGAGTATATGAATAAGTCTTAACGTGAGCTGTATTTTCTGTATAAATATTACAGTTACCTGCAGTATCAGTTACAACCGGAAGCAGCCATACATCTTTAGTTGTACTTGTTGAGTCGTCTCCAAATACATCATAAACGTTTACGTTTTCAAACTTATAGCTGTAAATCTGAGCCGGTTCTGTTATTGTTGAACCAAACTGACTCAAAGATTCAAGCGCTGGTGCTGTTAGAGCCGGGTCTGTTGTTGTATAGTAAAGTGCAAGGCTTGCAGGAGTTGCACCTGTGTAAGATACGCTTCCTGTCACGGAGATAGTGCCGTTAATGCTTGCATTTTTGAGAGGCGTTGTAATTGTCGGAACCGGAGAAGTTGCGTCTACCTGCAGGGTAAAGATGGTTGAAGAACTTGAGTTTCCTGCAGCATCCTTTACTGCTGCATTTACGTTGTATGTTCCGTCACCGAGTGTCTGAAGCAGACTTGTCGGAATTGTTGCATTCCAGCCGCTTGAAAGGGCGCCGGTTGTTGTGATTGTTCCGGTCACGTTTTCGCCGTTTAATGTCAAAACAACAGAACTTACGCCCGAAGCATTATCGTTTACAGTTCCTGTAACTGCGATTTCGTTTACCTTGTTTGTGTACTGGGCACCGCTCGTAGTTGAACTCAATGTCGGAGAGTCAGTATCTATGTTCAAACTGAAGAAACTTGCAGAATTGTTCCATGTGTTAGATGCTTCGGCACTTGTGTCATTGATTGAAGCTGCATAAATTGAATCTAGACCGGCGTTACCTGCATTGTCTGTCGCAACGAGGGCAAGATAGTTGTTCTGATCATCAAAGCCTGAAATTGTAGTTTTGAACAATGATTCAATTTCTTTAAATGCCTTTGTTCCGTCGCTCTTTGTGTAAGAAACACGATGCTTTACGCGTTCAGCAAGCGGACTAAAGTAGCCGTCTTTTACTGTAGCGTAGTTTGCGAGGAAGTTATTCAAATCGGACTCAGTCGGAACTTCGTCGTAAATCTTGTAATAAATCATGTTTACGCCGGAACCGTCTTCAATAAAGTCACCGCGGATAGTAATTGTGCGGGCAGTACCCCAGGTACCAACCTGATATTTACCACCGACGTCCTTATCAAGACTGTCATTCCAGGTAAGGGAAGCAGAAGTGATTTCTGCCGTTTCGTTATTGCTTTCTCCAACACGGAAGATCAAATCCTTATTCTTTTTGTCGATAAGGTGCTTTCCTGCAGGAGCAATTGTATCAAATTCAACATTATATTCCTTTTCCGTGCTGTTACCCGCAGCATCATATGCAACAACTTTAAGAACAGAATCAACTGCCCCGCTCTGAGGAGCAAAATCGGCAAGTGAAAGATTTTCAAAGAGCCAGCCGGTTTCTGCCTGGGCCGTTGTCTGAGTCAGAGTTTTTGCATCGCCGTTAGAGTCAATTCCGGTAAATGTATAACTTGTAAGACCGCGGTTAAAGTTATCGACTGTTGTTCCGCTCAAAGAGAAGGTCTTAGTATTGTTGATGAATATAGTTCCGTCAGAAGCAGTATAGCCTGTAGAAATTGTAACGTTGTTTTCTTCAGGATCTTTTGAATCCAGATAGTACTGGCGGTTCTGAGAAGAAGTTCCGCCCGCATTCTGTGCCGAAATTGTAAATTCAACATTGTAAACGCCGCTTCCGTTTTGGATAATGCTTACCATCGAACCGTTTGCGGTAAAACTCTTTGTCCAAGTGTAACTGAATGTGGTATTTTCAACCAAATTCAGGTCGATGTTTCCGCTCATCTGGGCAGAATCTTCAGAGTCGTTTGCGTCAGAAAGTTTGAGTGTATATGTTACGGCTCCTTGCTGGAGTTCTTCTGAAGAATTGATGGTTCCGTCAAAGCCAAAACTTCCGTCTGTCAGTACGCTTTCGGTAAAGATGCTGGCAGTCTTTAAGTTGCGCTTGCCTGATTCCTGGTTGATTATGATTGTCGGAGTTTTTGAATTCGACTTGGAAACAAATCCGAATCCGTCATCGTCACTTGGAATGATTTTCTGACCGTTGATATCAGTTCCTTCAATGCTGAATACATAATGTGCGTTTGCTTCCATTTCGCCCTTGGCGATGGAAAGACTTGTCTGAACAGAAAGTCCGTCAGAGTTTTCGCCTTCAGTAGTTACAGTGTAGCGGCAGGCTGTCGGATTCAATCTGACATGCTGCTGTGCAAGAGATTCGCTGACTCCGGCGGCTACTGCGTATTTAATTGCTACGGCTTCATTCCAGGTCCACAAAAGCTGTTTTTCGCCCAGAACATTCAGGTCAGCGTCAACTTTAGTATAGAATACGCTGATGGTGCTGGTGTCCAGGTTTGTAAGGTCAAGACCTGGAGTTACGGTAAGGTTGATGTTTGATTCAGTAAAATAGTTGTAAAAACCGTCGGTGTATTTTTCGGTATCGCTGGAAGTAAAATCCAGGCCCATACCGCCGATGTTGTATGACGGGTTGTTTTCCGGGTTGATTGTGTAATTAAGGAATACATCACCATTGTCAGTAGAAATATGTGAGATAGATGAGGCAATGCTTTCTACAGTTGAATTTGTAACACTCGGCGATCTTGATGATGTAACAATAGATTTTAATTCGTCACTGTCAACATAGGTTGAATCAGTCTGGTTGATGTACTGACGGAGTTTTGTAACAGAAAAATCCTTAAATGCGGAATTTTTGCTGTTGATGAGTTTGAGCATTTCTGTTGTACCGCGGTAAAATTCACTTGTGCAGTTACCGCCGGCAGTTTCTGTTTTGTTTGCAAAGTCATTGTAAACGCAGGCCGCGTCACTTGCAGTTACTGCAAAGTAGAAAACTTTGGTAAGACCGTTTCCGTCGGCGCGGAAAGATTGAATTGCGTCTTCGCCATAGAGTTTTTTATAGTTGTTCCATTTTTCAAGGCTGGCCGCATCGCTTGAATCCGGTTCTTCGCCTTCGTTGTAATAGGTTGCGATTGTCAGAGGGTTTGCGCCTGACATATCAGTGATATTTTTAAAGCTTGAATCCAGTAATTTCTGGCCTTGAGCGTCGTAAATGCTTACAATGAGGTTTGAAATTCCGGAACTGCACTGTTCAGAGAAAGTACCTTCAAGCTGAACAGAACGTCCGTATGATTTTGGTGTGTTTGAACCCACAGTTGTCGGCTTTGTCAAAACGAGGACAGGCGCTGTATTGTCGATTGTAAAACTTCGCTGGAATTCGGCAGTGTGGTTTGCGCTGTCGACTGCAGTTACAGTTACTTCGTAATTACCGTCAGCAAACTGCCAGCCGTTGTAATATGCGGCATTTTCGTTGTCGTACGCATTGAGCGTTGAATACCATTTTTTGTCTTCAACAGAAACAGTTGCGGCGCCGTCATAAACCTGAACAGTGGAATTGTCAGATTCCTTTTTGAAAACCTTGATGGTAATTCCGGTTACGCCTTTATCGTCTCCCCAGGTTCCGCCCAGAACAAAACTTTTCCGGATAATCGCACCGGTCGGCGGATAATCAATCTTAATGGTTGGAGACTCGGTATCTACTGACTGACCGAGACCAATATTTTCCTTACATGCGGTAAAAACCGCAGAAATACAAATCAGGGAGAATATAACTAGACTGCAAAGATAAGTAGTTATTTTCTTAAAACTCATAAAACCCTCCGTAAGCCACACGTGTCATGTATAAACACTTTTTACTCTCTGTCTTTATCGGCATTGAGTCAGGTTTATTAATTTAAAAAAATATTATTTCCCGCTCCCTGCAATAAATTTAACACAAATTTTTCTGGTTTAGCATTTTTTCGACCTAAATTTGTGTTATAACGCTATAACGATTTTGTGGTATAATTAAAACATGCTGATAGACTTTCACACGCATCTGGACGCTTATCCGGATAAAACTGCACTTTACGAACAGCTCAGGAATTTTGACGGAACAATTATCGCGGTCTCGATGGACATAGATTCTTACAGACAAAATCTCCAGATTGCAAAAACTTTTGCTGCAGGCGGCGGCGCAAAAATTATCCCGACCTTTGGTATTCATCCAAACCGTTCGCAGAACTGGGCAGGAAGACTTTCAGAACTTGATCCCTTTCTTGAACAGTCCGCCCTCATCGGCGAAATCGGGCTTGATTATGAATGGGCAAAAGACTCGCCGCGCGACAAACAGATAAAAGTATTCAGGTATATATTGGAGCACTGCAATATCAATAAAAAAGCCTGCGTTATTCACACAAAGGGCGCCGAACAGGACGTTCTTGATATTTTAAGTGATTATCCGGAGGCAAAGGTAATAATTCACTGGTATGACGGGCCGGAAGAGATTTTTAAAAAGTTTATTGAACGCGGTTACAGGTCAACTTTTGGAGTCCAAACTGCCAGAAGTCCGTTTTTGCAGAAACTTCTCAAAATGACTCCAAAAGAAAAACTTCTTGCAGAAACAGATAATCCCGACAGCGAAATCTGGCTTGGCGGGAGTCGCAGCGATGTCGGTCTGATAAAAAAAGTGTACGAAGATTTGTCAGAAATTCTTGGCTGTCCGGTGCATGTTCTTGAGTCACAGATCCAGGCAAATGCTGAATTTTTACTTTTTTAAGCGGCGCAGATCATTTTGCAGGGTCTTGCTTGAAGGAAATTCCTTTACGGCCTCTTCTGCAATTTTTAATGCACCTTCCCAGTCACCATTGTTGAACAAAGTCGCAATCTTATTGTGATAGTTAACTTCGCGGCTCCGGAATATGTTTGACTCGCAGTTTTTTGCCATGGAAGGCAGCATGTTTCCACTTTTTTTCTGGAGAATGGACTGCGCTTCTTCAACCCGGTTATTATTCAATAATGTGTTTACCTGATTGTATACGCCGTTAGAATAAGTTTTTCTCAAACTGTCATTCCAGCCGAATTTTGCGGCAACCTTTTCCATGTATTCGGCGGAGGCAAGGTGATTCAATTTTCTGTTTTCTGTAATCGAATAATTTGTGCAGAGCGTGTCCAGATCAGAGCGCGCAACAGCGGCTTCCCTGTCATTAACGGCCTGCAAAAGCAGAAGGCGCGACACAGCAACAGGAACTGCCTTTTCGTACTGGTCAGTTTCGTTCAAATCACTTACAAGGTTTTTTCCGGTCAAAGTTGCAAAGGCCAGGTCTGAGTCTTCGCGGCTGCCGCTGTAATGCTTTTTTGTTACATAAGTGAATGTGCGGCTGTTCTGGGTTTGCGACGTTTCTTTTTTAACGCCCGGATTATAGCCGTACGGGTTTGTGCATTCAACCCTCACACACTGTCCGTCAATGTAAACATTGCAATACGCATGAATTGTTGTTTCAACTCCACGCACATCAAGCCCGACAGATTTTGCAAGTGCAAGATACAAAATTGCGCTTGTTACGCAGTTATAGCGGCCGCTCTGTAAAGCTCCGTCAATCAGATACTGGTTTGCAGAGTATTGAACTAAAAGATTTTTGTACAAAAGGGTAAGCACAGCTTCGGCACGCTCTGCCTGAGGAAGTCTTTTAAGGCCAGCACAGGCACTTTCAAGGGATTTGTATTTTTTCATGCACTCCTGTCCGCGCTCGGAAGAAAGCGGACAAAGTGAATATTCAAGGGCGGCTTCTATTATCCGGGTTGAATTCAACCTGCTCTCAGGTTCAAAAGACAGGCTGACTGAAGGCTCAAGCGAAGGCTCGGCACTCAAAGTTGAACAAACAAAAACTAACGCAAATAACAGGCCGCACTTTTTCACAGGCTGATGAACCTCTCAATCTTCAATGTAATTTTATCGCCGGTTTTATAATCATCTGCTAGAGCACGGCCTGGAACATCGGCTACCACAACATCGCTAGAACCGTCATCAAGACGCACCCTGTAACGGGTTATCTGTCCCAGAAATGCAGCCGAAAGCACAGTACCCGTAATACTAAGTGTATTGTCAGAACCTGGTGCAAACCATTCAGGACGGACAACTATCCTGTCAGGAACATTTGCGCAGTCCCCGCTCAGGGCTGACTTATTTATAAAGTTTGCGCGACCGACAAAGTCTGCTACAAATTCATTGAGCGGATGATAATAAATGTCTTTTGGAGCGCCGCTCTGCAAGAGTTTTCCGTGATTTATAACTGCAATATTGTCAGAAAGGGAAAGAGCTTCTTCCTGGTCGTGCGTTACATAAAGAGTTGTAATTCCGATGGTTGACTGGATTTCCTTTAATTCCTCACGGACCTGGAGCCTGAGTTTTGCATCGAGAGAAGAAAGCGGTTCATCCATAAGCAAAAGCTGAGGTTCAAGGACGAGGGCGCGGCCGAGTGCAACACGCTGCTGCTGGCCTCCGCTTAACTGGTGGGGATATCTGTCCAGGAGACCTGCGATTCCGAGGACGCGCGCAGTTTTATGAATTTTTGCCATGTTTTTGGCGGCGTTTTCTTTACCAGGAAACTTTAAATTCAACCCGTAAAGGAGATTTTTTTCTACCGTAAAATGCGGAAAGAGTGCATAATCCTGAAAAACCATTCCAATTTCGCGCTTGTCTACTTCGATTCCGTGCTGGTCGATTCCGTTGATTAAAATCGAACCGCTGTCCGGTTCAATAAAGCCCGAAACAAGACGGAGCAGGGTTGTCTTTCCGCAGCCCGATGGTCCCAGAAGTGTTGTAAAACTGCCCTTTTGAACTTCGAGGCTAAAGCCGCTTACTACCGGAGTTTTTCCGAACGAAAATGAGACATTTTTAATTGAAAGCAATGAATTCCCGTTCATTTTTGAGCACTCCATTCACTATTGGTCATCCGGTTTGAAACAATACGGCCTGCCGCCATTATACCAAAACTTATAACGGTTAGTACAAGTGCCAGACAGGCAGATTTACCCCAGTCACCCTGCTCTGCAAGATTTAAAATACAGACTGAAGCGAGCGGCGTATTGAATGATACCAGAAAAATCACCGAACTCAAAGTTCCAACCCCGCGGGCAAAAACATACATAAACGACGAAAGAACTCCGCCCTTTGCCATCGGAAGAAGAACCGTCCGCAAGAGATAAAGTCTTCCGGCACCAAGAGAGCGCGCCCCGTCATCAAGGGTTGTGCGCAGCTGCATGAGCGTGCTTGTCATAATTCTGTAACTGAACGGCAAAAAGCTTACCGTCATCGCAATAATTATCAAAACCGCACTCACACGGAATTTTAAAAGGTTTGCCGCAATCGCAAGCGATAGTCCGAATAAAGAGCCCGGAACGGCCGACGGCAGCTGGAGTGCAATATCCATAAAAGGCCGCAAAACTTCATTTGTACGGTGGACTGTGTAGGCAGCAAAACTTGCAATCATAGTCGCAAGAACCGCTGCAGTCAGACTAAAAAGCACAGAGTTTTTCAGTTCACCAAGGTAGCGTCCCATTCCCCTTATATGGTCTAAGGTAAAGGCGGTGTTGATTCCCCAGAGTTTCTGGAAGGAACCTGCAACGATTGCCGCAAATTGTGCCACAACGCACAATGCAAGAAAAGTCAATAAAAGCGTAAAAAACACTGTCGAAAGGCGGCTGCTCTTTAATTCAACCGGAGAAGAAAGTTTACCGCCGAGAGTTGCCGTGCGTTCCACATTCTTTTTTATAAGTTTATTCTGGGCAATAAAAAGGAAGGACGACGGCACCAGGAGCAGAAGTCCAAGAATAACGCTCTTTCCCGCCTGAACCCAGCCCGTAAGCTGACTGTAAACTTCTACGGCAAGCACGCGGAAACGGCCTGCAACAATCAGAGGGTTTCCAAAATCACTCAAAACAGAAACTGCAATAAAAAGCAGGGCGCTTGTAAGCCCCGGAAGCGACAAAGGAAGAGTCACGCTCCAAAAAATCTTAAACGGACCGGCACCCATTCCACGGGCCGCCTGCTCAAGGGCGGGATTGATGCCGCGCAGAGTCTGGAGGCAGATTAAATAAGCGACCGGAAAAAAACACAGAACCTGGGCAATCAAAAGTCCCCAAAATCCGTACAGCGATACATCCAGGTGCAGAAGAGTTTTTGTAATAAAGCCCTGACGTCCCAGCAGCAAAATGAATGCAAGACCGCCTACAAAAGGGGGCGTTACCAGGTGAACAACCGGCAGAACCGCAAAAAACTTTTTAAAAGGCAGTTTTACGCGCGCAATCGCATACGCATACAAATAGCCGGTTATTACAGAAATAAAAGTTGAAGCAAAACACTCAATCACAGTGTTGCGCATTGCAGTACGCAGCACTGACGAAGTGAAAACAGATTTTACGTCGGCCGCATCAGGCGTTAAAAATGCGCATACAAGAGGAAAAATTACACAAACTGCAAAAAAAATAACAGCAGCAAACCAGACCCCACGGAAAGATTTACTGCTGTCTTTAAACAAGCGATTCAATTAGTACCCGTGTTATTTTACTTCTCTGGTCCAGCGTTCGAGAACCTGTTCACGCTGGGAAGAAGCTTTTTCTGTATCATAATTGATTAAATCAATATCTGCAATTGGAATAGAGCCCTTTGCAGGAGTTGCTTCCGGGTTTACAGGGATTGTAAAATCGATTGAACTCATAAGTTCCTGGGCATCAGTTGAAAGCATAAAATCTACAAATTTCTTAGCCGCATCTTTATTCTTTGCGTTTTTAAGAATTGCAATTGCGTCTACATCTCCAACCGACTGAGGAGGAGCAACGAGAGTAATGTCAAAACCAAGCGACTTGTATTTTGTGAGCGCGTGGAGGTAGGCAATTCCGATTGCGTATTCGCCTGTACCGATTAATTTTGGAGGCGCACTTCCGCTGTCAGGAAACTGACCTACAAGCTGTGATAATTGAATCAGATAATCCCAGCCCTTATCCCAGCCGAGTCTCTGAAGCTGATCCTGAACAAACAGATAACTTGTTGAACTTGCAACCGGGTTTGTCATTACAACTTCGCCCTTGTAAGCCGGGTTGAGCAGATCTTCCCAGGTCTTTGGCTGAGGAATTGAACTGAATTTCTGTTCATAGCGGGCAGTGTTGATACCGATACCGAGTGTCAGAACACAAAAGCCTGTCCAGTTGCCGCCGGCGTCCTTTGCATAATCAGGAATCGACTTAGCAAGCGGAGATGTATACGGTTCAAGGGCGCCTGCGGCCGCCGCCTGAATATGATAAGAAGAAGCGCCACCCAGCAGAATGTCTGCCTGAGGATCATCCTTTTCTGCGATTACGCGGTTTACAAGTTCACCGGTGGTTGCGCGGAGGTAAGAAACTTTGATGCCGGTCTTTTCGGTAAAAAGGTCGGTAAGCGCCTTTGTTTCTTCGTCGTGGATAATTGAATAGATGTGAAGTTCCTGCTCTTTTTTAGCGCAGGAAGTCAGCAAAGCTGCCACAGAAAGTGCGGCCAGCGGGAGCAAAACGATTTTTTTTAATACATTTTTTTTCATATGACCTCCAGAAGTTTTGTTTCCAAAACCCTTATTACCTATCATATTAGTATGTTGAATTATTAGTGTCAACAAAAAAAACAAATCTATTCGTTACGCATACGGAAAATTCCGTCTTCATATCCCTGAATCGACTTATCATTGTCCGCAAGTTCAAGGCGGTATTCGCCCCAGGCGCAGAAAAGCCGTTCCCGTTCAATCGAACAATAATGCCGTCCGAGTTTTTTGGCAGTAACCGACGTGCTCAAAGAACCGCCGAACGGATCAAAAACAATGTCGCCGCCGCAGGAAGAAGCGAGTATGAGTTTGGCCAAAAGTTTTTCGCTTTTTTGTGTCGGATGGCCGGTGTTTTCTGCCATGGACCAGAACGGAATCGTAATGTCGGCCCAAAAGTTTGACGGGCAGGTGTCGCGGTAAGCGCCTTCTTCTCCGGTCTCCCAGTCTTTTGGCACTCCGTCTTTTGTGTATGGCGCTATAACCTTGCGCCGCATTTTTACGGCATCAAGGTTAAAAGTGTATCTGTCGCTTTTTGTAATAAACCAGATATCTTCGTGGCAGTTTTTCCAGTTTGCTTTTGAACCGCGCCCCTTTTCGCGTTCCCAGGTAATGCGGTTACGGATAAATAGTCTGCCTTCGTTTTCAAGCCGTGCCAGAACCTGCCCAACAACAATGCTGCTCTGCCAGTCAACGCAGATGTACATCGAGCCTGTGTCAGTCAAAAGTGGCAGAGTTAATTGAATCCAGTTTCTGGTGTATTCAAGATAGCGCTCATTGTCAGTTGAATTGAATTTGGATGAGGCGTATTGTTTTGATAAATTATATGGAGGATCCGCGATAATCAGCGGAAAAGATTTTTCGGGCAGTAGAGGCAAAATCTTAAAGGAATCAGCGCACAGAGTTTTGTCCGTAATCTTATCAAGTTCAAGAGAAGTGCTGCCGTCCGGAAAAAGACAGCGCTCTAAATAAAGTTTGCCTTCTTTTTCTGAAAAGTCTATTGTCTTGTTTTTCGGAGACTTTTTTGTCATAAAAACACTATATCAAAATGACGGGAGTTTTAAAAGTATAAAAAAAAAGACAGAAAATTTATTTTTTATACAATTTCTTATATAAAATATCATCATTTTGAATATAAAAATTCACATTCTTACAAAATATAACTGGCATAAATTTATAATATCTTGAGTACGCCACCTTATTTTAGATAAATTTCGCGATAAAAATACAATATATGCTATTTTTTACGGTTTTAACCAAAACAAGCACGGAATAATTCAATTTCAAGTGGACTTTTCAAATATATAATCAATTCAGGATTATGAAAGAGCGGCAGGCGCACGCTGCTCTGTAAATATTAACCGTCGTTCTCCTCCCTTTTACGACGGTTTTTCCTAAATTAAAGAACCGGATTTTCCATGGAGCAAGAAACGTGGTTAATCCGGTTTTTTTCTTAAAAAGATATATTGCACGAAATCGGAAAATGATCGCTGTAACCAGTACCGTCGCGTAAATAATATCTGACCGGAGTGCCCGACTCGCTCGCCCAGGGACCGTCCCGTTCAACCGTAAAATTAGAAATCACCGTCCCGCGCGGAGCAAAATAGTGGTCAATTCTCTCCCACGCATCGCGGTACCAGTATGAACCGACCGGATACACATTGCCGTAAATGTCATACCACGGGCTTTGAACAAGCACATTCTTCCGGCCGCGGAGCTCGATATCAATCAGACCGCTGTCGTTTTTTACTGTTTTGAATTCATCAAGATTCCGGTTAAAGTCGCCGCATGCAAAGACATTTCTGTTTTCTTCGATGGCGCAGCATAAATGACGGGCAAGAAGAGATTCCTGCTGATTGCGCCAGAGTTCGCTCTTTTCCGGGCCGCCGCTCTTACTTTTCCAGTGATTTACAAAAACAGTAATTTCCTTTTCGCCCACAGACAAAACGACTTCCATCAGTGCGCGCATCGGAGGCTGTTCTCCTTTGCTTTTACAATCAATTGAATGCGTCAAAACCCGTTTAATCGGAAAGCGGCTCAAAACTGCACATCCAATCGAAGAATCACTTTGCCTGCAGAATGTCCCGTAAGAATAATTTTTACTGATTTTAAAATTTGAACAGACGCGGTTAAAAATATCGTAAAGCTGTTCGCGCTTTTCAAGTTCCTGCATGACAATTACGTCCGCGTCCACGCTTTTGATAACCTGGCCGAGACGCTCAAGACGCCCGTCATATTTTTGAAGGCTCCACCCGGCAGTGCTTTTACTGAACTCAGTGTATTCGTCACCATCAAAATTTGCGTCAAAAAAGGTTTCAAGATTCCAGTCCATGACTTTGATGGACTTTCGCTCACTAAAAAAGCCGCTCCCTTTGCCCGAGGCGACACATGCGCACGATGACAAAAACAGGAGCGGCATCAGAATAAATTCGATTCTTTTCATATTCACCTCATTATTTATATTGAAGTGAATGTTTAAAAAGCCGGTTCGAATTCAATAATTATCTGTTATCCTGCCGAATTCAATTACTTTGTAACGTTGAACTTAAAGAACATGCAGTCGCCGTCCTGAACAACGTACTCTTTACCTTCCTGACGGTATTTACCTGCAGCCTTGATATCAGCTTCGCTTCCATACTTACGGAGGTCTTCAACAGAATAAACTTCTGCCTTGATAAAGCCCTTTTCAAAGTCAGTGTGAATTACACCTGCGGCCTGAGGAGCCTTGTCTCCGTTGTGGATTGTCCATGCGCGACATTCATCAGGTCCGCCTGTAAAGAATGTACGAAGTCCCATCAAGTGGTAAGCGGCACGTGCAAGAACTGTAAGTCCGCTTTCTTTTAAGCCCACGCTGTCCATAAATTCTTTTCTGTCGGCTTCGTCTTCGATATCAACGAGGTCACTTTCAAATTTACCGCAGATAACGACAACTTCGCTCTTTTCTTCTGCGGCGATTTTTTTAACTGCTTCAACGTATTTGTTTGTGCCGCTTGCAATTGTGTCTTCATCGATGTTGCAGACAAAAAGCTGCGGTTTGATTGTCAAAAGGTGAAGGTCGTAAATTCCGGCCTTTTCTTCGTCAGTAAGTTCAACCTGGCGTGCACATTTACCTTCCTGGAGCAATGGAAGAATTTTTGCTACAGCACTGCGGTAACCGGCAAATTTCTTCTCTTCTTCTTTGCCGAGCGCACGAACCTGGCGTGTAACCTTGTCTTCGCGTTTTGTGATTGTATCAATGTCGGCCTGACAAAGTTCGTAATTGATTGTAAGAATATCACTTTCCGGGTCGATGGAAGCATCAGTTTTGGCGTCTTCGCGCACGTGCTGAATATCAGGATCGTCAAAACAGCGTACAACGTGAGCGATTACAGAAGTTTCGCGGATGTTTGCAAGGAACTGGTTACCGAGACCTTCGCCCTTGCTGGCACCCTTAATCAAACCGGCGATATCAACAAAGTCTACTGTTGCAGGGATTTTCTTTTTTGGTTCAAAAACACTTGCCATAAAATCGAGGCGTTCATCTGGAAGTTCTACAACTCCGTGGTTTGGGTCGATTGTACAAAAAGGATAGTTTGCAGCCTCTGCAGGGGCTCTTGTAAGTGCAGAAAAAATGGTTGATTTTCCGACATTTGGAAGACCAACGATACCACAAGTAAGTTTCATTTTATTTCCTCAAAATGTAATTGATAAATTCAATTTTATAATTATTTGTTGAATTACTCAACTAAGAGCGTTTCGTTCTCAATTTCTATGCGGTTACGGCCGGCTTCTTTTGCACGGTACATTGCGCTGTCGGCACTGTTGAACCATGCGTAAGCGTCCTGATTTTTCTTGATACGGGCAATACCTGCGCTCAAAGTAAAACTCTTTTCCGGCGCAAATTCAAATCGAATTAAAGAAAAGTCCTTTCTGATCTGTTCAACAACCTGGATAACCTCATTGGTATCTTCGTTTTCAAACAAAAGCACAAACTCTTCACCGCCGTAACGGAAGGCGCGGCGGATACCGCCCATGTCCTTTTTGATTACCGCTGCAAGTTCAATAAGGACAGCGTCGCCGTTAGCATGTCCGTAAGTGTCGTTTATCGCCTTAAAATGGTCCAGGTCAAGAAGAACAAGATGCGGATTGATTAACTGCTCGCCGTACTTTCTTATAAATGAACGCAGGGCACCGCTAAAAGCCGCACGGTTGTAGAGTTTTGTCAGAGGTTCAATCTTTAATTCCTGAATCAGCTCCGTCTGGCGCAGGTTCTGATTGTAGATAAAGTCAATCTGCATGCTCTGGCTGATTACGATTATGTAACTTATTTTATCGGTGAATGCAAGAAATATTAATTCGCAGATGATGGTTGTAATAAAATCCACATGAGTCATAGGATTGTTGTCAAAGTACATTACGACAGATGACAGAATGAATGAAACCAGACACAGATAAAGTATGCGTTTCAGGAGTTTACGGTCTGCAAAAATTGCCGTAATAATAATCGGGATTCCGTTCATAACCAGCAGGAATTTAAAGTAGTTGTGAAAAATCGCAACGATTGAAGAAACAATCCACGCAGTAATGCAGACAATCAGATTCTTTTGAACAATTGTATAACGGTTGGATTTTAAAGAAACAGTACAAAAAAACAAGCTCACAAGGTTGATTCCGGATGGAAGCACAAAGCGTTCAAACAGGTAGACTGGAACAGGTCGTGATAAAAAACCGGTTTTAAAAAATGCAATAAAAACGACAAGTTCAAAAAGTGCTATGATGATTGTTCCCCACCAGCAGACATTAAGAATGCGGTATTGCCATTTGGCAAAGAGGTCGTTCTTTAAATCAGAAAAATCCATTTTTTAACTTAACTCCAGTTTTTTACCTGACAGGGCTTTCGACAAAGCCTGCGTTAATCGAATTCATAACCTGGTAAAAGTGAGGAAAGCTTACCGCACAGCACTCAGCGTTCTGCACAGTAATGGTCTGTCCCTCTTCCATGGCAAGGCCGAGGCAGGCAAGACTCATCGCCATACGGTGGTCATCGTATGATTCAACAGTTCCACCTTTAAGTTCAGATCCGCCCCTGATGATCAGGGCATCAGGAAGTTCAGTAATATCGGCCCCAAGTTTTTTAAGTTCAATTGTCAGAACTTTGAGGCGGTCAGTTTCTTTTCTCCTGCAGCATTCGGCGTCTTCAAGAATAACTTTGCCTTCGATAAAAAGCGAAATTACTGCAAGAGCGCAGATTGCATCCGGGAAAGGAGACATTTTTACGCGGAGTTCTCCGTTTGGAAGGTCTTTTGTGTTCAAACGGCCGTGACCGTTACGTGCGCACTTTCCGCCGCGGACTCTTAGTGTGCCGGCAGACTTGTCCCATTCAATATCAGCACCGACAGACTGCAAAACAGCTACGATTGCGTCATCGCCCTGGGTTCCGCTGCCGTCCACATCGTCGATTGTAATATCGCTGTCAGTCATCAGGGCGGCAATCAGAGGAAATGCAACGCCTTCCCAGTCGGCAGGAATTACCTGGTCAAAGCCTTTAAAATGAGCAGGACCAGTTACAGAAATATTTTTAAAGTCACCGCTAATCTTACAATCAACACCGACTTTTTCAAGCCATTTTTGAGTCATGGTAAGATACGGAGTTTCTTTAGGATTTGAGAGTTGAATATTGAGCGTGCCGTTCATCAAAAGAGCACTCATCATAAGGCCGGAAATATACTGACTGCTTACTTCTCCCGCAGTTTTTACGGTACCCGCATGAACCGGGCCCTTAACAACCAGCGGACAGCCGTTGTGCCCTGGAATTGCAAGTTCTGCACGCGCACCAAGCTGATTCAGGGCATCTGCAACGTGCTCTACAGGTCTCTTTCTGATTGAACTGTCGCCTGTAAAAACACTGATTCCTTCAAAGCAGGCTGCAATCGGAGACAAAAAATACAAAAGTGAACCGGAATTTCCTACATCGACAACATCAGACGGCAGATGAACTTTACCGCCCGCACCTTCAACACACCAGCGGGTTCCAGGCTCGCCTTCCTGATCAAGGTTCAGGTCAATCTCAGCTCCGATTAAAGGCACAGCTTTAGCCGTAGAAAGACAGTCAGCGCTCGGCAGCGGGTTACGGATAGTCGATTTCCCCTCAGCCAGCGACGCCAGAATCAGCGCGCGGATTGTGTGAGATTTAGAGCCCGGCACCGAAATATGTCCGGACAGATTGTGCTTTGTCGAAATAATCGTCATTCGACAATAATAGCATAAAGCGCCGAGTTTTGATAGAGAGAAAAAACAGGTTTGTCCTTCTCAGGCGGAGACGGCCGGGGCGAAAAAAAATAACATTTTTTTAATAACAGAAATTCTCCGGTTTTAAACAATCAGAGCAATATATATCTATGTAAGATGATTTTACTTCTCACCGGATGTCTGTATGGATATCTGATTTTTCTTTATCTGGAGTAATCCATGACAAAACAAACATTTTCCCCGGAAGAAAGCTGGCAGAAAGCCACTTTGGCCAACCGTTTTTTATTCTATAAGATTTTTACCCATTATCCTGACATGTGTAAAAAACTTCTGGAATTATTACTTCACATTGAAATCGACAAAATTGAACCGCCGGAAGGTGAAAAATCCTTCGAAATTGATTTTGATTCAAAAGGAATCCGCCTCGATATCTATACAAAAACTGACGGCCAGGTATTTGATGTTGAACTTCAGGCGGTTGATACAAAAGAACTGCCCCAGCGGGCCCGTTATTATCAAAGCCTGATGGATATCGACAATCTCCAGCGCGGTCACACCTATTCAGAACTTCCTGATTCATACGTTCTTTTTATTTGTATGGAAGATGTATTTGGAGAAGGGCTTCCCGTATATGCTTTTGAAAATACCTGTGCAGAAGATAATTCAATAAAATTAGGAGACGGGACACAAAAAATCTTTTTTAATGTAAAAAGTTATGCTAAGATACAAAATGAAGAAGAGAGAAAGTTTTTCGAATTCTTACAGGGAGGCAGGGCTCAGACTGATTTTACGAAACATCTGGACCAGCTCGTCACACAGGCAAAACACAATGCGCAATGGAGGCACCAGTATATGACATGGGAACAGGAAGTTCATCTTAAATATCTTCAGGGCGTAGATGATGGCAAGAAAGAAGGCCGGATAGAAGGTGCTCAGCAGCAAGCCCTTGAGACTGCAGAGAACCTGCTTAAAGAAAATATTTCTCCAGAGATAATCGCCAGATGCACTGGCCTGCCGCTCAACGACATCCTTGAGTTGCAGAAACAACTGACCGAAACTGTGTCCGGCTAGACAAAAAAAGGCTGCACTTCAAATTGAGGTGCAGTACCACTATCTGCTAAAGGCTGTTTTACATAACCGGAACTATTAGTTTTAACTTTAATTCTTTTATCTGATTAAAGCCTTTATCAGCAGTAATAAGTGGTAAATTATTTACAATTGCAGAAGCGGCAACAATAGCATCTGGAAGTTTTATTTTATATTTTTTGCGAATCTCAATAGCCTTTTCTTTTATCTCACCAGTAAGAGTAATTTCTTTACAGTCGGACAAGAGTGATTTTATGTTACTTTCTTCTTCCGATGTTATTTTATTAAAAGACAAGAGTTCCATTTCAGATATAATTGAAAACGACAGTTTATTGTGTAAAAAAGGACTCATGCATGGATTACCGTTCAAGAGATAGATTAAAGCATTTGTATCCGCAAAAAAATCAGTTCCATTCATCTCTCATTTCCTTTTGAATCGATAGACCATCTTTCTGGAAATTTACAGAACCAAAATACTTTGAAAGATTTGGAGTATTATCATTTTTTACATTCTGATTATATCTATACAAAACAAACTGAATATAGTTTTCAATATCAGCGAGACATTCTTGAGGAACAGCCTTTATTTGTTCTACCATTGCATCATAAGACATAGCGACCTCCTGTCTGCAATTTTCATGTTATTGTATCATAAAACTGCACTTTCTTCCATAAAAAACAGGCTGCACTTCAAATTGAGGTGCAGCCATAATTTAGTATAGGACCTTAATACTTAATAAATGCGCTTTCGTACCCTTTATCTGACATAAAGCCTAATACCGGAGACTTACCTTCATGTCCAAGACCTGCATTATCTCCGGTTGGTACACCACTACAAACCAGGGAATCTGTAGGAATGTTTGTAGTTGGTACAGCAACAACTTCCCAAATACCAGTAAAGAAGTTTCCATTTGCACCAGCACTTACAGTAGAAGCAGTACCTTTTACAATCTTCTTCGGTAACCAGGCAACACGAATCGGACTTGTTGTCTGAATAAATGATGCATTCTGATATGCGATATAAGGAACAATGTATGTTGTTCCATCCACTGTTTCATCCTTAGTATTGATTGTGATATTTGTTCCTGCAGAAAGGTATGCATCGACTGTAACTACGTAGTTATCGCGATTTTCTTTCGTCAGCTTAAAGTCGTAACTTGGCAAATATGCATACTTCAAGTCGCCTGTTGAGTTTACATAGTAAGCAATATGAATACCATCTTCACTATCTACAAACAAATCAACATACTGACCGGCATAACTATCATCAATTACCTGAGCATTATTCTGCCATACATCTCCATAAACAGGTGTGTCAGGATCTGAGTTATAAGAGTATACAAGACGGCGTGCCGATGCATCATACCATGCAACAACCGCAACACCACCGCTTGTAGCTCCTACAGCAGAATACAGACCACCTTTGTAAGTCATAGTGCTGTCGGCAACAACATGGAAATTTTTAGCAGTACCTGTTGAAGTTGTAACAGCATTATTACTCTGTGCAGTACCATTTGTTGTTTGAGTTAAACCTGTTCCGCAACGGAATTTAACAGGACTCTGTTCATGGTTATTGTCAAAGTATGACATATACACTTTTGAATTTGAGTCAGCAAACATTTTTGGTTTTGGGACACGCTCAATATCATAGACACCAGTTGTCGTATTATATACCTGTTCCATTGAATAACCGTTTTCTGAATAGTCACCTGTAGTAAGCAAATCAAACTGATAACTAGGAGACTGGTAGACATTGGTATTTGTAGACCAAGGATAATATTTAAATCTAGCACTTGTGTCACCAATACGGTCAGTATTAGTTGATGCACCGTAAGCCTGTCCATTTGAATCGACGGCTATCGCATTATTATGGAATTTGTTGTAACTACCATCGATATTATAACGTGTTCCATTCTTATCATAGACAAGCTGGAAAGCATTGCCTGTTAATGTTTGCCAGCCGCTTCTCATAGACCAAGTGGAAGTATTGTTATCATAAACCATATAATAGTTACCGTTTTTATCCAGTTTCATAACTGGGTCATTAATTTTATTACTCTGTCTAAAGAATCCATTCTCCCATACATACAATTTTATATCATCCGTAAGTCGCTTGTTATTTACAGAGTTTGCCCAGCTATTAGCCATGTATCCGCCACTTGCTTCAATAGCACCATCGGCAAAAGTTGGGTTTACGTTAACATTATTCAAACTCTTTATTCCATTTACAGAAACATAGAATTCGCCAGTCACAGCACTTGCTCCAATTGTTGCCGTAATTGCCTCAACAGAAGAATCATCTACCGAGATTACGTTTGCATTTGAGCTGCCAGAAAGATTCAAAATTGGAGCCGTTTCACCATTCTTTAGGTTATAACCGCTGATAGTAATTGTTTCTCCTTCATATACGCTGTAATAACCTAATGCTGAACGTGCTACTTCCGCTCCAGCATTTTTTCCAAGCAATGTACTTACCTCTGTAATATACGGAACAATGTCCACCTGTTTTGGTGTTGCGCCGTTGTTTGTGCCGTCGTTTGCAGTCAGTGTAAATACGACATTTTTCTCTGCTACGTTGGCTACATAGCTTGAATCAAGTTCGAGCCTCCATTCTACGGTATGACCGGTTGCAAGTGAGAACTGACTGCTGTCGGCTGTTGTAATGCTGAACGTCCAGCCCGTTGTTGCGCTTGCGGCAGGTTTTACCTTAAGGAGAGCATCTGATGAATCATATTCTGCAACGGTTACGGCATTTGTGAGCGTGCTGTTGATTGCATAATTTGACTTTAAGGTCAATGTTCCGATCTTGCGGTCATCCTGGATTGTACCTGTAAATACAACCTTACCGGAAATCTTGTCATCAGCATCAAGTTCATTTGAGCCGGTAAATATTGTATCATCTCCAATATCAACATGGCCCTCGTCTTCTACCGCTGTCGGTGTGTTGAATTCAACTTCCGGAGCGTTATCGTCCGTCATATCGATGTAAAGCGGAATATTTACTACTGTAAACTGGTTACCGTATTTTGTTACAAGACCTGTATCATCAGTAACATCCTTTGTCGCAATGAATACGCCGTTTGCATCTTCGGCAATGTTTACATTATCCCACAGACTCAATGTAAGATAAGTCTTAACCGGAGATTTTCCGTTTGCACTCTTAACATTGTCTGCGGTGTTTTCCATGCTGGCATCATAACCGCTTACACCTGTAAACGATGTAAGAGAAATATGTTTCTGTGCATCCACATTTGCTGTTGCAGTGAATGCAGAGAGAGTTCCGGCAGTTGCAGCGCCTGTAGCAGGTTCTGTTGCCGCAGTTGCTGCAAGAGAAGGAATATAGTAAATATCGTTTTCGCCGCCGCTTGTAAATTCAAGGGCAACATCAAAGTCTTCGCGGACATAATACAAGCCTGTTGTACCGGAAGAGTCGCCTTCGTTTGCAAGGTAAGTGTAGTCAGTGTCGAGTGTTACAACTTCCTGAACTTCGCCGTTTGCGTTTTCTGCCGAGTAGCCCCAGTAAGAAACTTCGGTTCCGCTTGAGCTTACCTTTGTGTATGAGTATTCGGCATCTTCAAATGAGCCGCCGCCATTCAGGTCGGTTGCAAGGAATACCTTGCTCAGGCGTGGCAGTGAGTTGGAAATCATTGTGCTTACACTTGAATTTTCACTGTTTCCGGCCTTATCAAATGCAGTCCACTTGATGTCGATTGTTCCGTCAGGAATTGCTGCCGATGGAATGTACAATGTCCACTTCCATGTAGTTCCTGATTTTTCGACTGTCTGCATGATACCGTCTTCGTCATCTTCAGAAATCGTATATGTTGATGTCGAGTAGTTATTCGAATCTGACTGCCATGTTTCCTTATTTGTCCATGTCAAATCGTACTGAACAACAAATGCGTACGGGAAGAATACTGTATCTGCTCCACTACCGTTACTGATAAGGGCGGTGTCAGCTTTAACAGTTACCACACCGCCGCTCACATCTGTGATGATGTAGTAAGAACCGTTAATCTTTGCAAGTCCGCCTGCACGGATGTTTGCGTTGCCGGAAATATCACTTGCGGTTGTTGCAGTAAATGTGTTGTTGTCTCCGTCAATTGTACCGTCAACAGATGTTCCGTAGAGGTCATCTGCTGTATCCAATCCGCTTACAGAAACAGCATTTGCATCGGTTGTTGTCCATGCGGCACTTGAACCTGTCGGGTACGGGTTGTAAATTGTGTCTGGCGTTCCGTTCTTTGAAGTGTCGCGGATAAAGTAGACTGCAAGTTTATCAAAGCCCGAACCGCTGTCGTCAACTGTAGAAGAAAGGCTTACATAGCCGCCGTTAGAGTTAACAAGTTTATTGCCTTCAACAAGCTTGTCCGTATTAGAAATACGAGTATCTTCTGAAGTAATTGTTGTCAAAGTTGGAGCCGAATTATCAATGTTGAATGTATAAATTCCTGAAGAATAGAGCTTGGTGTCTGTTCCTTCATATGCGGTAATTGTATACGAAATATATCCGTCAGAACTTGTGTCTACCGGCAGGTAAATCCACTTGTCTGTGTAAGATTTTGCCTGCTGTACTTCGTTTACAACGTTGTAAGCCCAGTTGTCATCAACAAAGATTACATCGCTGACAACCTTAACGTCTGCAGTTTCGCCCGAAGTCCAGGTTGCGTCACAAATTGTACTTGCGGTGTTACCGCCGATTGATTCCTTGATTACAATTTCCTGAATTCCCGAACCGTCTTCGGCACTGAGGATAAAGTACCACTGTCCAGCAACGTTAGAAAGATACATGTCAGATGCATAAGTCTTTATTGCGCTTGTTGAAGCACCTGTAACGTCATCTGCATCCGATGCACCTGTTACAGCACTTTCATCTTCAAAGATTACAACTTCCCGGGAACCGGTCTGAACACCAAGCTGAGGAACGTTTGCGTCAAAGTGAACTACCTGATATTCACACCAGAGACCCATATTTGTCGGAACGGCCATTTCGTTGTAGTCAATTGCACAGGCACGGATGTAAACGTCCTTGTTGTCGAGTTCGCCGTATTTGTTGATTTCGAGGAACCAGCTTGCTGTATTTGATGCAAGTATACCCCATCCGTCAGTTGTTGAATTATATTCAGTTTCTTCCGGCAAACCGCTCAAACCGAGAGAAGTGAGAGAAACTACAGAGTTGTATGTTGTGCTCTCACCTACTTTTGAAACAGCAGTTGTGTGACCGTCAGTAATTGCACTGTCAGTGCTGCTCCATACAGGTTCACCCTGAGCGTTTACAGTTGTAGAAATCTGAACATAAACCGCAGATACACTGTTGTTGTCAGTTGCAGAACCTGATACACGTACAGTTCCTCCGACCTTGGTCAGGGAAGATGTTCCGCTTGATGTCGGGTAGATAATACGAACTGTAGGCCAGTCCGCATTAGGGTTAAACTTAATTGAGTACGCTGTGATTACACTTACGTTTCCTAAAGTATCTTCCATACGGAACAGCATAGGAATTGTGTAAACAAAGTTTGTAAGGTCTACGTTGTAAAGTGAAGTATTGCAGACATCCTTGAGGAGGATGTTTGAAGTTCCGTCAAAGTCAAATTCCCAGTCAGAGAGGCTGCTGTTTTCTGTATCTCCGCATGTTGCCCAGTCATACCAATCGTAAGTTGTGTCGGCTGTGGCAATGTCGCTCTGGTAAACATCGTAAGTTCTGCTTCCGATTGTGTTGTACATAGCGGCAATATCGTCTACTTTCTGACCGGCTCTTGGAACCATCCATGCGATGGATTTGATTCCGCTTCCTGTTCCGTCGTTTGATGTACCGGTGATTTCGATGGAACCTGTCAGAGTGTCGATAGTTGTATATGTTCCTGAACCGCTCACGCTCATTTTTGGAGTTGTGATTCGGATTGAATCACTTCCAACTTCGTAGTCGTTGAGGAAACTTTCTGTCTTGTTTGAATACAGACCTGATCCGTCCACGGCCTTTGCAACAACACTTAATTCGGTGCTGCCGAATGTATAGAGATCTACAACATTACTTGTCCAAACTGAGTCAGCGTCCTGATTTGCAGTACCTGCAGTTGAAGAGCCTGTCAGTACAAGGTCAGTTCCGCCGATTGTTGCGCTGACTACGCTGATACCGTTGGCGTCATCGGCTATAATCTGGAATCTAGCATAGCGTCTTGAAACACCACCATAAATGTCATTTATTGAAGCAAAAGCTGCGGCTTCTGCGGCGGCTTCTGTCGCACCGTAGGCAATCTTAACCGAAGAAATTTCCGGGCTGTTACCATCAGTTGAATACTTGAGGGCTTCAGTTGAACCGTAAGTGTCGCTTTCTGAACGCTTAAAGTAAACGCGAGGCATGCAGGTCTTGTCCTGAACAGCCTTGTAAGTTCCGGAAGCGCTCAAATTATAAGCTGTCCAGAATACTCCGCCTTCACTGTCCTTAAAGTAAATGTAGAGTTCCTTTTCGCCGTCAGTTGAATCAAGCGGTGTGTATGACCAGTCGCCTGTTGTCGTACTGTAGCTCAAAGTTCCTGCCGGCTGAGTATAGTTAGACCAGCCTTCCGCAGTTGTCGGGGCGGCAGTCTGAGTATATGAAACTGCGTTGACAGTTCCGCTGAAGATTTCGTAAATCTTTAATGTTGAACCTGTCAAATCGTCATCATCAGTAAGGCTTCCTGTAATTACAGTGTCGTACTTGAGGATGTTTCCCGAGTTACCGCTGACGCCGCTTGCAAGGTTTGTAATATTCAACTCAGGACGGTCTGCGTTAGGATCAACGCTGTATTTGTAAACATAAACACTTTCGTTGGCAGCCTTATCAAGTGCAACAAACTTAAAGTAAGCAGT
>JAEENG010000060.1 GCA_016283615.1 Treponema sp. | reverse complement strand
GCATGCCGGTAAGCTTCTCGTACACTTCCCCGATGTGAGGCATGTTGGAGAAGTCCAGTCCCGGATCAATACCGTATGACAACATGTTCATGGCAACGGTAATGATGTCCACGTTACCGGTTCTTTCACCGTTACCGAACAGAGTACCTTCGATTCTGTCGGCACCTGCAAGCAGACCGAGTTCGGCATCGGCAACGCCGCAGCCGCGGTCATTGTGGGGATGAAGACTCAGAACCACGCTGTCACGGTACTTGAGATTCTTGGAGAGATATTCAATCTGGGTTGCAAATACGTGAGGCATTGCGGTTTCAACGGTTGCAGGAATGTTGATGATAGCCTTGCGTTCACTGTTCGGCTGCCATACGTCAAGCACCGCGTTGCACACTTCGAGAGCATAATCCACTTCGGTACCGTGGAAGCTTTCAGGACTGTATTCAAAAGAGAAATGTCCTTCAGTTTCATCCGCAAGCTTCCTGAGCAGTCTGGCGCCGTCGATAGCAAGCTGCTTGATCTGTTTTCTGTCCTTTCTGAACACCTGTTCACGCTGAGCGACTGAAGTTGAGTTGTACAGATGAACAACAGCGTGAGGAGCTCCTCTTAATGCTTCAAAGGTCTTTTTGATGATGTGCTCTCTTGCCTGGGTAAGAACCTGAATGGTCACGTCATCGGGAATCATGTCTCTTTCAATAAGAGCTCTCAGGAACAGAAATTCAGTTTCTGAAGCAGCCGGGAATCCCACCTCGATTTCCTTGAATCCGATGTCCACGAGCATTTTGAAGAATTCGAGCTTTTCATCAAGTCCCATAGGTTCGATTAACGCCTGATTACCGTCACGCAGGTCAACAGAGCACCATACCGGAACCCTGTCGATATGATCCTTTTTCACCCAGTCATAGGTTGCCACAGGCGGCATGAAATACTGACGTGAGTATTTGTCAAAATTCTTCATTATGTTCTCCTTTGTCCGGTGAGCGGAAATCCGTTCTACTTCCGCTTTTATTACCGGCTTTTCGGTTAGTGTGGATAACAGTCTGTTTTTTGATGATAAATTATATTTATAACTGCAAACAAAATTTACCATTAAAATAAATCAATATATTTGACTTTATTTTATCACTAAAAAAACAGTTTACAATGATTATATTTAATCTATTTGACTGATATTTTTTAATATTCTAGTTTTTTTAACCTGTTACCGGGATTTTTTGGGCTACAGCTGTTTTAAGGAAGCGATTTTCTGTTTCTGGGGCTGATTCTGTTTTTTTGTTTTTTTGTTTTTTTGTTTTTTTGTTTTTTTGTTTTTTTGTTTTTTTGTTTTTTGTTTTTTGTTTTTTGTTTTTTTAAGAAAATGCAGTCAGTGTTTTCTTCAGTTTTCTTCCTTTTTCTCCGGAAGCCGGCGCAAAAAAAGCTGTTTCGCCAAAGAAAACCGTGAATGAAAAATTGTGTCATCATTACGATTCATATCGGATTGCGGGATCCCTCCGGGAAAATCCATGCAGCTCGTTGTCAGGCAGTTATCAGAATGCCGGCAGCCAGGATATCTCAAGATATCAAAGGCTGAAAATGCGGGCGGGATGTACGGGGACGCTGCGGCCCGCACTTTTACGAAAGCGCATAAGACAGCTTAAACGCGACACTTCATATGGCTCTTACAGAACCTTTTTTCCAAACGGATGGTAATGTCATTTCTATTCATTGTTTTTCCTCCTGAATTGTATTGACCGGAACAGCCTTACGGCGGGAGTTTTCCGAAATACTGTCGGCAGACCTCCGGGTCAGCCGGCAGTATCCGATATTACGCTGTACTTTCTCAAACAGCACTTCCTGCTAAAAAAAGTAACGATCAGGTTCCCTAACCTGACCTGCGGTCGCTATACCACCATTAAATTCACATGGTTCCTCTCTTTCTCCTTCACATGAATCATGAAGTCATAAAAAAGACATCGTGTCCGTTTTATGCAGAAATATCTCCGCAGTTCAGTCACACCATACAGCAGGCTTACAGGATACTGATTACCGTCATCGGGGCAGGAAAACACTGTCCTCTTTCTCCATGACGACCGCGGTTACTGAAATCTTTCAGACAGGCTTACGAAATATTCCGCACCGCTTCACGAATTGTCCTGGTATGTGTGGCAGATTTACTGCGGTGCTTTACAATTACTCGAGATTCCCACTTGTTTTAAAGTGAAAATAACAACATAACCCATATCCTAGGCGGTTTGGGTGTTTTTTAAAAACATGTATTGATTTTTGGATGAAGTTTTTCTCTATGAAAAAA
>JAEENG010000059.1 GCA_016283615.1 Treponema sp. | reverse complement strand
TGCAGAGCCGGACCAGGCCCAGATTCTTCTCTTCCCAGGCTTTGTATGCTCATGGATTAAAAACAGTGAAAGTCAGCCTGTAATGGGGCTTATGGGACGCAACGGTTCAGACTTCAGTGCCGCAATCATCGGTTCTGCCCTTGGTTCAGAAAAGGTTGAATTCTGGACTGATGTTGACGGAATCTACACTACTGACCCGCGCATCGTTCCTGACGCAATCCTCGTAGAAGACATGACTTACGAAGAAGCAATGGAACTTTCATTCTTCGGTTCAAAAGTTCTGCATCCGAAAACTCTTGCTCCTCTTGCCGCAAAAGGCATCGAAGCATGGAGCCTTAACAGCCACAATCCGAAAGCCCGCGGAACACGCATCGGTAAAGGTCCTTTTGACTCAGAAAAAAATGTCGGACCTGTCCGTGGCATTTCCTGCCTTAAAAACATTGCCCTTATCTCAGTAAGCGGTTCGGGAATGAAAGGCAAAACCGGTATGGCAAGCCGAGTATTTTCAACTGTAAGCCGCGCTGGAATAAGCATGCTGCTGATTACACAGTCTTCTTCCGAATACACAATTTCGTTCTGTGTAAAACAGAGCCAGGCTGTTCTTGTAAAAGACGTTCTTACAGGAGAATTTAGTTTTGAAATCCGTGACGGTCTTGTTAACCCAATCGACGTTGTAGAAAATGTAGCCGTTGTCAGCATTGTCGGTGACGGAATGAAGCAGAACCGCGGTATTGCAGGAAAGTTCTTTGACGCACTTTCAAGCTGCGGAGTAAACATTCTTGCAATCGCACAGGGGTCAAGCGAACGCTCGATTTCTACCGTTGTAAACGGTGAATTCGGTGATGTTTCGGTAAAAGCCGCTCACCGCTTCTTCTTTAATACAACTCAGACAATCGAAGTTTTTGCCTTTGGTGCCGGAACAATCGGCGGTACTCTTTTGGACCAGATCTGCCAGCAGCATGACAAGCTTCTTGCACAGAATATCGACATAAAGGTTTGCGCAATCAGTTCCCTCGAAGGCATGCTCCTGGAAAAGGACGGAGTTGACCTTAAAAACTGGCGCACAAACATTACAAAGAGCAGTAAAAAGGCAAACCTGGACGAAATCCTGGACTTTGTTGCAAAAGAAAAACCGCTCAACCCGATTTTTGTTGACTGTACTGCAAGCTATGATTTGCCGGAACGCTATCTTGATATCCTCAATGCAGGAATGAATATTGCAACTCCAAACAAGCGTGCAAATTCAATGACAATGGACTTCTATCACAAGCTCCGCGAAACAGCAAACAAAAACAAGTGCCGCTTCCTCTACGAAACAAACGTAGGTGCGGGACTTCCAATCATTGATACTCTCCAGAACCTGTTTAAATCTGGTGATAAACTTACAGAATTCAACGGAATTATGTCTGGCTCCCTTTCATTCATCTTCGGTGAACTTGACCAGGGTGCAAAATTCAGTGAGGCTGTTAAGAAGGCCCGTGAACTGCGCTACACAGAACCTGATCCACGCGACGACCTTAAAGGCACGGACGTTGCCCGCAAGGCTCTCATCATCGCACGCGAAGCCGGAATGGAAATCGAACTCAGCGACATCAGGATGAATTCAATCTTCCCTAAGGATTTTTCTATCGAAGGCACTGTTGATGAATTTATGGCACGCCTTCCTGAAATCGATTCTTACTTTGAAAAGAAGATGTCAGACCTCAAAAAACAGAACAAGGTTCTGCGCATGGGAGCTTCAATTGTAAACGGAAAAGTCAGCGTAGGTATGCTCGAAGTTGGAACAGACGATCCGCTTTACGGTGTACGCGGCGGTGAAAACGCATTTGTCTTTAAAACTGAGCGCTATACTCCAATCCCTCTTACTGTACGGGGTTACGGTGCAGGTGCCGGCGTAACAGCTGCAGGTGTCTTTGGCGACATTCTGCGAACTGTAAGTTTTAACCCGGCAAATTAGTGCAGAGTTTTAAGGAGATATTGCATGGTAATTGTACTCAAAAAAGATATATCCGAGACTGAAAAATCGAATTTAAAATCCCTTTTGAATTCACGTTCATTCAAGTTGAATGAAGTTAAGGGGGAAGAATCAACCATCCTCGCAGCAGTTGGAAAACTTGCAATGGATGTCCGCGAAGTTGAAGTTATGCCTGGTGTAGAAAAGGTAATTCCTATTTCAAAACCGTACAAAATGGCATCCCGCGAATTCAAACCGGAAAATACAATCGTAGAAATCCCGAATAACCGCGGTCAGATAATACGTGTCGGTGGAAGCCGTCTCGTTTCTATCGCAGGTCCATGTGCTGTAGAAAGCCGGCAACAGATGCTCGATGCCGCAGCAGCAGTAGCCGCAAGCGGGGCAGTAATGCTTCGCGGCGGTGCATACAAACCGCGTACTTCTCCATATTCATTCCAGGGCCTTGGTGAAGAAGGCCTCAAATACCTGAAGGAAGCAGGCGAAAAATACGGACTTCCTGTTGTAACAGAAATCGTTGCCTCAGAATATATTCCTGTAATGAAGGATTATGTTGACGTTTACCAGGTTGGTGCACGTAACATGCAGAACTTTGAACTTTTAAAGAGACTTGGTGCACTCGGAAAACCGGTTATCTTAAAGCGCGGTTTATCTGCAACAATCGAAGAGTGGCTCATGTCCGCCGAATACCTGCTTTCTTCCGGAACTGACAAGGTAATTCTTTGTGAACGCGGAATCCGCACTTACGAAAAAGCAACACGCAATACTCTGGACCTGAGTGCAATTCCTGTTCTGCGTTCAATGACACACCTTCCAATCATCGTAGATCCGAGCCACGCTCTCGGTGTACGCGATAAAATTCCGCCGATGGCACTTGCAGCCTGTGCAGCAGGTGCAGACGGTATCATCGTAGAAGTTCACTGCCATCCTGAACAGGCACTTTCTGACGCAGCCCAGGCATTGTATCCGCAGCAGTTTGATAAAATCATGCGTGATATGGAAGCCCTCGCTCCTGTTATCGGAAGGGAAGTTGCCCACATCCGCCCGGAACCTGCCAAAAAGCCGAATGCAATTGAACGCGTTCTCGGCAAAAGCAAGGGAGAAAAGCCTGTCTGTGTTTACAGCGGAAACAAGGGGGCCTTTGCAGAAGCCGCAGTTGAACGCTATTTTGACGGCACTGTAAAAGCAGAACCTGTTGCTTCATTTACAGAAATCTTCCAGGCAGTTGTTGACGGAAAGGCCGACTTTGGTATGGTTCCAATCGAAAATTCAACAGCGGGCTCTGTTTACGAAAACTATGACAACCTTACACGCTTTGAAGACGTATCAATTTGCGGCGGAATCACACTCCGTATCCAGCACGCATTGCTCGCTCCAAAGGGTGCAACTTTAGAAACCATCAAAAATATTTACAGCCACCCGCAGGCAATGAGCCAGTGTTCAGCCTTCCTCGAAAAGCACAAGGACTGGACACATATAGATTCAATTTCTACAGCAACTGGCGCAGAAACAGTTGCCGTCAAGAAATCTGTAGAAAACGCAGCAATCGCAAATGCCCGCAATGCAAAGATCTACGGTCTTGAAGTTATCAGCGACAGCATCGAAAACGACCCGAACAACTACACACGCTTTGTTGTAATCGAAGCAAACCACGTTGCAACGCCGCAGTTTGGAGAAGACCCGAATGCTGACAAGGTAAGTTTTGTATTCAGTACAAAGAACGAGTCAGGTGCCCTTTATGACTGTCTCGGTGTATTCAAAAAGCACGAACTCAACCTTAACCGCCTTGAGTCCCGCCCGATTGCAGGCAAACCATGGAGATACTGGTTCTACGCCGATGCATTTATCGACCGTCAGAACATTAAGAATTCAAAAGAATATATCGGTGACGTTTTAAAAGAATTAAAGGCCGCTGCTGAAGATGTACGCCTTTTAGGTGTATACTCAGATATGGGATATTAATTAAGGAGTTTTTATGGAACGCTATGTACTTTCAGTTTTGGTAGAAAATAAGGCAGGTGTATTGAGCCGTGTTTCAGGCCTGTTCAGCCGCCGTGGTTATAACATTGATTCGCTTACAGTGTGCGAAACTTACAATGCAGGTCAGTCACGCATGACAATCGTAGTTCAGGGGGATGAATACATCCTCGAGCAGATTGAAAAACAGCTTTCTAAACTTGTAGAAGTAATTTCAATTTCTCACTGTGCAAAAGAAACAACGTGTGAACGCGAAATGGTTTTGATTAAGGTAAACGCTGCCGGAAGTGACCGCGCAATTATTATCGAAACCTGCAACATCTTCCGCGCACACATCGTTGACGTTGCTCCAAACACAGTAATCGTAGAAGCAACAGGAAGCGAAGATAAAATTTCTAGTCTCATCAGACTTCTTTCTCCATACGGAATCAAAGAACTCGTACGCACCGGTCTTACAGCAATGGGCCGCGGCGAAGAGATAATGCAGTAATATATAAAGAGCCGCCCGGAATAATGAATAAAAAAATCGTCTCAAAGGCAGTTTATTCAATTCTTTTTGTTTCTCTTTTTTTGACTTTTTCTTCGTGTTCCGGCAGGTTGAATTTTGCCCTCAGTGTGCCGGGCTATGAGGCCGCAGAAGATGATTTTATCACTCAGTCCGGCAGCAGGGATTTTAAAACTTTCAGATTTTCAGAAAACACGATAAAGGCCTGCACAGACATTTTTGCCCGGAACCGCGCCCTTGCCTTGAGCTTAACTTTTTATGCTGAACGCTCAAACGATCTGATTTCTCAGATTGGGCTTCTGACAGAAGCTGACGTAAAAAACAGAATCAGCGGCCCGGAGATTTTAAAAACTCATCCGGCTGTAAGCGTTCGTTTTTCTGATTTTAAAGACAACAGCCTTAATGTGCTCATTTGTTTTGAAAAGGAAGGCACAGTTCCTCAGGGCTTTTTTGTAAGTTCTTTCCGGGGCGTAAAACTTTTGAATGCAGAAGTTACAGACGCGCCTGTCGGCTGGGATT
>JAEENG010000007.1 GCA_016283615.1 Treponema sp. | reverse complement strand
GATCAATAAAAGTCCAAGTATAATTGTAAACATAGTTCTCTAAACGCCGTTTTCCTCTCCTGTTCAACTATACCTTTTTTTTGAATATGGTGTAACCCCCTTAATCTTTTATCCGCAATCTGATATATTAATCAAATCATGCTTCAACGACAAAATGTAAAAAAAGCTTTTCATCTGACTGTGCCGATTCTTTTCGGTTATATTTCAATTGGAATTCCGTTCGGACTCATGGTTGTAAATGCAGGCTATCCGTGGTGGCTCGCCCTTGTAATGAGTCTTACTGTTTTTTCGGGAACAGGTGAATATATGGCTGTCGGCCTTATGGCTTCAGGTGCCAGTCTTCCGGCTTTTTTAATCACACAGTTTTTTGTCGGAATCCGTCACATCGTTTACGGACTTTCCCTTCTCAAAAAATATGAAACTACCGGCAAATGGAAATTCTTTCTGATTTTTGCCCTGACAGATGAAACTTACGCACTGCTTTCTACCGAAGACTGCCCTGAAGGCGAACATCCTGGTGAGTACTACAGTCTGATTGCGGCTCTGGACTGGCTCTACTGGCTTACAGGAACTGTAATCGGAGCTCTCTTGGGAACCTTCCTCCCATTCAGTTTTGCGGGCGTTGACTTTGCACTTAACGCACTCTTTATCGTTTTGATGATAAACCAGATAAAAATGTCAAAAGACTTCTTCCCTTCGCTTTGTGGAATTCTTACAAGTCTGACTGCAATCATCCTGTCAAAGGCTGGAATTCTTCCGGCCCAGCACCAGCTGATTGTAGCGCTCTCGCTTGGAATTGCAGTACTTCTTCTGGTACGCGGTGTATTCAACAAAAACCGGGATCAGTTTGAATCTTTCGGGGAGGAATCTAAATGAGACTGTCAATTTTGCAGGCCCTGATCGCAATTTTTTCTTCTGCAGTTTTAATGTTTTTACTCAGGGCTTTTCCATTCATTCTGTTCAGCAGGAGAAAGCCGCCGAAACTTCTTGCATTTATCGAAAAATATATTCCGTCGATGGTAATCGGAGTTCTCATTGTTTACTGTCTGAGCGACCCTAAATTTGCAACCGTCACACAGATGCCGTACGGAATTCCGGCCGTTATCGGTGTGCTTTCAACAATAGTCCTGCACCTTAAATTCAGCAACAGCATGGTCAGTATTTTTGGCGGAACTGCAATTTTTATGCTTCTGGATTACCTTATTTAGGACCTTAAATTTTAAAAAATAATTATTTCAATTTTTTTGGAAAAACTTATAGACAAATTGTATTATTAACTCTATTTTGTACTTTATGCAGATATTCTGTTTTACATCAAAACCACCAGAAGTTGTGGAATAAAAGAGGTACCTAATATTGAACGGAAGTCAGGTTACAATTGACCATGTGTCAAAGCATTTTGGTTCATTCCATGCGTTAAATGACATTAATTTTACTATCAGGCAGGGTGAATTCTTCTCACTGCTTGGACCTTCCGGATGCGGCAAAACAACACTTTTGCGCATTATTGCCGGTTTTGAATTTCCTGATGATGGAGCCGTTCTTTTTGACGATCAGAACATCATCCCTTTACAGCCTAACAAGCGCCCGTCAAACACAGTATTCCAGAGTTATGCACTGTTTCCGCACATGAGCGTTTACGAAAACGTTGCATTCCCTCTGCGCCTTAAAAAAATTGATAAAAAAATCATCGATCAGAAAGTAAAGGAATATCTTTCTCTTGTTCAGCTCGAACAGCACATGTACAAAAAGCCGAACCAGCTCTCAGGCGGCCAGCGTCAGCGTGTTGCAATTGCCCGCGCTTTGATCAACGAACCAAAAGTACTTCTCCTTGATGAACCGCTTTCTGCCCTCGATGCAAAGCTCCGTTCAAACCTTCTTGTTGAACTTGACCGTCTGCACGACAAAATCGGTATTACATTCATTTACGTAACCCACGACCAGAGCGAAGCGCTCGCTGTTTCTGACCGCATTGCAGTTATGAACAGCGGAAACGTTCTCCAGGTCGGCACACCTTTTGAAATTTACGAAAGCCCTGCAACTCAGTTTGTTGCACAGTTTATCGGCGAAACAAACCTTTTTGAATCAACCGTTGTAAACTGCGAAAGCTACAAGGTTCCGGGCAAGGCTGATATTGAACACATGGTTACCCTCAACGTACCTGCCCTCGGAATGCAGGCCCGCCTCAAGGGTGATACACAGGCAACAAAGGAAGAAGATAAAAACATCCTCGTTACTGACTACGAACACACAGATGAAGGTCAGAAAGTTGCATTTACAGTTCGTCCGGAAAAAATCAGGATCACAACTGAAGAACCTGATGTAAAGGGACGCAAAGACATCAATGTTTTCAAGGGCGTTGTTGAAGAACCTGTTTACACGGGATTCCAGTCTAAATTCTACGTTCGCCTCGAAAACGGCACAATCGTTAAAGTATTTAAACAGCACACTAACTATCTGGATGACGGTCCTGAAATTGAATGGAAGGACACAGTCTATATTTCTTGGTCTGCAGAAGACGGTTATATTGTTGAAGACATCAACAAATAATTTTTGAATCAGGATTAACGAAATTATGGCAGAGTCATCTAAACCTAAAGTCAGTCTTCAGTTAAAGGCAGCAAAGGCTGCACGGGACAAAAAATACAAAAAGCCTAATCCGGGTCCTCTCTACGCATGGCCCATGGGTGTATGGTTCAGTTTATTTTTTATTGTTCCAATCATAATCATCGTATGCTACTCTTTTATGAAAAGAGACGTTTACGGTTCAGTTGTGGCAGAGTTTTCCCTCAAGGCATATCAGCAGATGCTGAGCCCTGCCTACGGAATCATCTTTCTGCGCACACTCTGGATTACCGTAGTTGCAACACTGATTACAATCCTCATGGCACTTCCCTGCGGATACGCCATGGCACGCAGTAAGCATCAGACACTTCTTCTCGTTCTGGTAATTATTCCATTTTTGACAAACTCCCTCATCCGTATCTTTGCATGGATTACGATTCTGGGCGACAACGGAATTCTGAACATGCTTTTAAAATTCTTCTTTGACTTATGGAATAAAATTACTTCAAACCCGGAAGCAGTATTCAAACCGGTAAAATTCATGTACACAAAAACCGCTGTAATCATCCTGAGCATTTACATGTACCTTCCGTACGCGATTCTCCCGATTTTTACGGCAGTAGACCGCTTTGACTTTTCACTCCTGGAAGCAAGCCGCGACCTTGGAGCCACAAAACCGCAGTCAATTTACAAAATTCTCCTTCCCGGAATTAAGAGCGGTATCATCTCTGCAATTATCTTTACCTTTATTCCGATTTTTGGTGCATACACAGTTCCAAACATCGTCGGCGGCAAAGACAGCTATATGATTGGTAACATCATCGTTGACCAGGTTCAGAAAACACGTAACTGGCCGCTTGCATCCGCATTCAGCATGGTTTTGACATTAATCAGTATGCTTGGAATTTTGTGGATGCTGTATTCAAACAAAAAGGAAGCAGACCTTAAAAAGGTTTCTACTAAAGAAGATCCGTTGACCGGAGGCACAAAATGACATTTGTAAACCCTTTTAAGCTCTATGCTCAGCGCAAAAAGGCCAGCGAACCTGCACGTCACGCAAAACGCGACTGGAAAAAACGCAATACACCGGTCAGTTTTTCCAAAACCGTTCTGATTATCTGTCTTTTGTTTTTGTTTCTGCCTCTTCTGGTAATCATCTTTTATTCATTCAATGAATCAAAAGACACTACCTTTACAGGTGCTTCGTTCATCTGGTATCAGAAACTGATTTTTGACAGCGCACCCCTGTGGAATTCGCTTTTAAACAGTTTTATCGTCGCAATTACATCCGGAATCGTCGCTACAATCCTCGGGACCCTTGCTGCAATCGGTGTCAGCTGGTACAAGTTCTTTGGACGCGGCTACCTTCAGACAGTAAGCTTTCTGCCGATGGTTCTTCCGGAAGTTATCATGGGACTTTCACTTTTGATTTTCTTCAGTTCAATCAAAATGAGTCTCGGTCTTGTAACAATCTTTATCGCACATACAACTTTCTGTCTGCCCTTCGTTTATCTTATGGTTACGGCACGCGTTGATGAATTTGATTATTCAATTATCGAAGCAAGTCACGATCTCGGTGCAAACGAAAGACAGACCCTGTTTAAGGTTATCATTCCTGCAATTATGCCCGGAATCATAAGCGGCTTTATGATGAGCGTTACAATGAGTCTCGAAGACTATGTCATTACATTCCTGGTAAGCGGTCCCGGAAGCACTACACTTCCGCTTTACGTTTACTCGATGATTCGTTTTGGCGTAAGTCCGGTAATCAATTCACTCTCATTCGTAATTATTCTTGCAATCTGTATGTTTACATTTGTTCTGCGAAAAGGCTTAAAGAGTTTTGCCGCTTCGCACTAATTGAATTATTGAATTACCTGCAGGAGAAATTCTGCTGGAAAAAGCACCTTGTGGGGGTGTTTAGATATTTTTTTTGT
>JAEENG010000058.1 GCA_016283615.1 Treponema sp. | reverse complement strand
AGAAAGCCTTGGAACCAGCTTTACAGGCCTTGCAGATGATATTTCATTTTTTGACTACAACCCTGCCGCATCTTCGGTTTTAAAAAACACGGAAACTGCATTTTTCCACAACTCATGGATTGCAGACTCTGCCATGGAATCCCTGCAGGCAACTACCAGATTCAACAATCTGGGACTTGGAGCCCAGCTCAAGTGTTTTTACGTGCCCTTCAGCGAATACAATCTTTACGGTGACAAGGTGGCCGCAAGCTATTACAGCGAAACTTCAATTGCACTCAACGCCTCATATAACTTTCTTTCGGGCTACAACTTTAAGGGAATTGCCCTGGGCTTTAACCTGCGCGGATCCTGGCGCAACATGCCGGACTACACGGACAATCAGACTGACGAAATTAAAAGCGGTTCAGGCTTTTCACAGTCGGCTCTGGGTCTCATGGCGGACGCCGGGCTTTTGATGAGGTTCAACTTTATCAAAACATTCAACACGACAGACCCTAACCTTACCTTTGGACTTGCAGTGAACAATATTGGTCTTGCATTTACGGGCCTTAATACGGAATTTGAACTTGATGACAGCCTTCCCACCCGTGTGAGCGTCGGACTGAGTTACCGCCTTTTTAAACCGATTCTCTTTACGGCCGAATTCCGAAAGCCGGTCAACCTTCTTGATTTTAAATCAAGCGAAATGTGGTCCCTTGCATCAGGCGCAGAATTCAACATTACAAAGTTCTTTGATTTTGAACTTGGATTCTGTCTGCAGGGCGCAAACCCGAGATTCAGCATGGGAAGCCAGTTTGACGTTAAAGGCGTAAAAATGAATATCAACTACACCCTGGATTTAACTTCTTCATTCAATCCGGTTAACCACATAAGTCTCGGCGCAAAACTGAACCTTGGAGACAAGGGCCGCTCTAACATCCAGTCACAGGTTCAGCTGCGTTACGCAGAAGGAATTGAATTGTATTCGAAGGGTTCAAGAAACGATATCGAAGATGCGATTCAAAAATGGCAGGAAGCAAAAGAGCTTTCCAAAAACATCGGAATCCGCTACGACCCGGCCATCGAAGCGATCAACACTGCCCGACAGCTTTTACTGATTCATGACGAAATCAACGCTTTTGGAACTCTTGAGCGTTAAATCTTCTTTGCAAAAATCCTGAAATTCATCCACGGGAAAAGATTGTGTTCTTTTTCCAGCTTTGTAAGCCATTCGGTACTTACAACGTTTGATCCCAGGGAATCAAAAACTGTTGTAAATGCAGTTACGCTTGCAGTAAACCTGAATTTTGCGTACTCAGGGGATGATGAATTATGAAGCATTTTACTCCACTCTGCGGACTGTGCAATCATCAGTTCTTTGGCACCCAGGTTCAAAAGGCGTGCCTTTAATCCTGTATCTGTGGGAAACCTTCCCACCAGGTCGCACATTCGTTCGCACATTTTACGTGTGTAACGAAGCATCCAGCTGTTTGAACTGTCCAGCAAATCTTCGCCATAACCGTTTCCGCTTGCGGCGCATGGGTACGGTGTAATGCGCTCCAGCTTGAACTGATTTTTTAACATCTGTGAGCAGCTTGCAAAATCGCTGTCTTTATTTAATCTGAGAACATTTTCAAACCAGTCCATGCCTTCGGCCCAGTTTTGTCCGAGGCTTTCTGCGTTGATGCAGCAGACAAGACATACATCTTCATCAATCTGTTTTGAAGCTTCCTGAAGTTTTGCATTTTTAGCGTTTAAGAAAGTTTTTGCGTCTTCAACAGCCTGTTCATGAGCTTTTTTGCAGTCATAAATTGAATTTGAATCGTCGTCCTTTGACCAGTAGCGGTAAAGAGTATTTACGCGAGCTGTGTCAGCCTTGATAAAACAGCCGAGTTCTTCTGCTGAAAGTTCATAGCCGATATCGCGGTGCTGGTTTTTGTAAATCTTATTTGCACTGAATCCGGTTTCGCTGTCGTCAATGTCTTTAGGTGTAAGGGCATCTCCACTGAAAATTACAAGTGAGTTGCCGCAGCGTACAGGAACATAAATTCCCTTTTCCGGCATATCCTGAGAGAACAAAACTGACTTTGAGTCAAGAATTGTGTAATTGAGGCCATATGAGCGGAGAATTCTTTCAATTCCCTGGCTGTATCCCATGTATGGCAGCCAGAATCCTTCCGGTGCGGTAGAAAAATAATGTTTATGCGAGAAAATTCCTGTTTCAACCTGAGCGTTAAGAATTTCTTCCATGTCAGCGTAATGCGGCAGGAAGGCATATGAACCGCAGGTTGCGAGGAGTTCAATCATTTCTTTCTGGTAAAAATATGCAAATTCCTTTAAAAGATTGCAGTGATATTTTTCGACAAAGTCTTCCCTGTTGTTTTTTGCCTTTTCCAGCTGAGCTTTTGCAAGTTCAAGAAGTTCCCTGTTGTCTTTTACGCGTTCAACTTCGTGCTCGCCAAGACAGATGCAGCGGTCAAGCCAGGAAACATACTGGTCCTGAAGAAGTTTGTCATCGAGCATTGCGCACAAAACCGGAGAAAGAACGAGAGAAAACTTTGCGTTAACTTCTTCTTCTTCAAATTTGTGAAGCATGTTAATCAAGGGAATATAAGTCTGGCTGACAGCACCAAAGAAAATATCATTCTGCTGTGCGTATGGAGAATCTTCTCCTTCTGTGTGTCTTATATAAGGCTGGTGTGCAACCACAACGATGGATAATTTTTTAGCTGACATAATTCTCTGCCTCCCCTTCAGATCAAGAAAATAACTGTCTGTGATTTTCGTAATGCAGAGTAAGAAGTTCTTTCATACCTGAAAGCTCAACGAGCTTTGGAAATTCAACATCACGGCCAGGAAGGGCCCCGTTCAGTTCTACGGCGCCTTTAGGAAGTGCAATTTTTGGTGTTATTGCAAGGTTTTCGTCATCGTGACCGTGGTAAAGGGCTACAAGATCAATGCGGACAAAGTTTTTGCCCGGTGTAAGAAGAACATACTGCTGTCTGTCGTTGTCCCCTACCTGAACGTCAAAGGATTCAACCGGATTTGCGTCGTCTTCGTTTTCCCAGAAGGATACGCGCAGGCACATTGAACGGTAGGACAGGTCTTCTGAAAGTCTTGTTAGATCTGCTGCTTTGATGTCCCAGTACACATAAACCCAGGCAGGATTTCTTAAAAGTGCGGTAATTGTGGTTTCGTTATACGAATCCGGAAGTTTTTCTGTTTCGTCATGAACAGGGGCATCTTCTTCGCTTGTCACAATTTCTTCGATATCGTTGTCTTCTTCGTATTCGAGGACAGCTTCGAGGAGTTCTGCGATGATAAAGTTGCGGTTTAAATCTTCGGGTATATCAATGCCAAGTTCATCACCCAGCGAAATAAGCTGAGGATTGGACAGTGTTTCTAAATATTGTCTGTTTATTTTTTCAATTTCCATAATTATTTTTTGCTAAAACCGTTTTTTTTATAACAATATTCTTAAAAAATGCCCGTTGTGTCAATTGGAAAATAATGATGACAGGAAAAAAAGGGGCGCACTTCAAAGTGCGCCCCTGTCAATTCAAAAAAGAACTAGAATGAACCGGCGTACTGAGCCAGAACACGGTAAGCTACTTTTTTCTTGAGGCCAGATAATCTGCCATTTCAGTGCGCTTTCTGTCGCGGCAATATGTTTCTGCATCTTTTGCACCGCTCCATGCCATCGGAATTTTAAGGTCAGAGACATCAACATTCAAAACTTCAACAATAAAACGAAGCACCTTCAAATCACCGTTTCTTACGGCAACAACGGCAGGATTGTCCTTTTCTTTGGAAGATTCAAAAGTAAAGCCTCTGGCAATAAGTTTATCGCATGCATATTTGTTCATCTCCATGGCTGCAAGTCCCAGCAGGTCAACCTGTCCTGATGAACCGATACTCACCGTTGAAGTCAAATCGCAGTTTTCAAGAGTTTTGTCGAAAAAGGCGTTGTTTCTGGCAATGATTGCATGAACTGCAAAAGATAATCCGTTGCGGTCTTTTTCCTCATATGTAATGCCGTACTTTTCCATGAATGCGGCGATTTCTTCTGCAGTTGAATTCTTAATCATTGCAAAACATTCATAAATGTAAGGCAGTTTTGCAATGTTTGAATCAATGAGTTCTGCATCCGGAGTAGAAGTTTTGTATACTGTAAGCACAGGAACACGTTCTAAGGAGATTGCGGCCGGAGTCTGATCTTTCTGGTAAATAAAAAATATGGTGTCCGTCAGTGATTTACCTGCAGCAAGCGCATCTTTTTTGTCAGCAGCCGTTAATTTTTCAAAGTTTAAGTAAGACGAATTATTATTTGGTTGAGTGAAACTTACAAACGAGAGTTTTCCGTTTTCCCCGCCTGTGATAAGTTCAAGTTTTTTATATGGAATCGTCTTTAATCCCGATTCATTTTTATTTGTAACTTCGATGGATACCTGAAAAATTCTGTAATCAGAATTAAGCGGCGAAAAAAAATTCCCGTTGTATTTAACTTGTTTGAGTCCGGCTTTGTAACTTTTTATTGTCGCCCCTACACCTTTTTCAAGTTCGAATTCTTTTCCGACCGGAATATTGTATGTAAAAGAATTTGGTTCTTCGTTTTCTGATGCCTGATTTGTTGTCGCGCATGAAAACAAAAGAATGCTGGTGATTAGTGCGCATAAAACTTTTTTCATTTTTTTTCCTCCTAAAAAATACGTCGAGTCAAGGCACGCATACGCTTAATGCCTTGACTTCGCCGTTTTTAGGGTTTGTAATAAACCCTAAATAAAAGCGCCTGCACAGAAGAATGTACAGGCGCCTTTTTGCTTGTTCATCGTTATGTTCACGGGGTTCCGCTGACGCAGAACCCCGCCGCGTTTATTAGAATGAACCTGCTACAGCAACTGCGCAGGCTACTGTGCAGCCTACCATAGGGTTGTTTCCCATTCCCATGAAGCCCATCATTTCTACGTGAGCAGGAACTGAAGAAGAACCTGCAAACTGAGCGTCTGAGTGCATGCGGCCTAAAGTATCAGTAAAGCCGTATGAAGCAGGACCTGCAGCCATGTTATCAGGATGGAGTGTACGTCCTGTACCGCCGCCTGAAGCTACAGAGAAGTATTTTTTACCTGCAAGCAGGCGTTCCTTTTTGTAAGTACCTGCAACAGGGTGCTGGAAACGTGTCGGGTTTGTAGAGTTTCCTGTGATAGAAACATCAACATCTTCGTGCCACATGATTGCAACACCTTCGCGAACATCGTCAGCGCCGTAGCATTTTACGATGAGGCGTTCAGGATTGTTTCCGTATGGAACT
>JAEENG010000057.1 GCA_016283615.1 Treponema sp. | reverse complement strand
ATCAAACCTATGAATATTCAACAGGCCATCAAAGAAGCCAGAAAAATCGTAATTACAATTGGTTCAAACACACTCTCATTGCCGGACGGCACACAGAACACTGAGTTCATGGCAAATTTTGCCAGACAGTGCGCACAGCTCATCAAGGAAGGAAAACAGATTGTAGTTGTTTCTTCGGGCGCCCAGGTCTCAGGCGTTTCTACCTTAAAGGAATGGGCACGCAAAAAGGACCTGCACTTCAGACAGGCTCTCTGCTCTATCGGCCAGGTTGAACTTATGAGTCAGTGGCGCAAAGCCTTTGCAGAAAACGATATTCACATCGGACAGCTTCTTTTGACCAAAGAAGATTTTGAAAACAACAACCGCTCATTAAATATCCGCAATACACTTTTTACACTTGTTGACGAAGGCGTAGTTCCAATCATCAACGAAAACGACTCTGTAAGCACAGAAGAATTTGCAATCGGTGATAACGACAACCTTTCGGCCCTCACGGCAATTTTGTGGAGCGCCGATATGCTCATTCTGTTCAGTGACATTGATGGAGTTTACTCGGATAATCCTAAAACAAACAAAAATGCTGAACTGATAGAAGTTGTTGAAGATATTCCGGCTTTAAGAAAAGCAATTACAATCGGCGAAACCAACGCTTTTGGCACCGGCGGAATCGAAACAAAAATTCAGGCTGCAGAAAAAACTACGGTTTATGGAATTCCACTCGTGCTCGCCAACGGCTCAAAAGAAAATATTCTTCTCAACCTTGCAAACGGCACTGAGCACGGAACTTTGTTTACGGCACAGTAATTTTACGCTAAATCGTCAATCTCAAGTTTGGCTTCGTGGAGCATAATCCCGATAGCCTTTGCGGTGGTTATAAGCAGATCCATGGTGCTGTTCTGCCAGATGCGGGGCTCGCCCGTGTCTGCGCGGAGATAACCGTACACAGTTTTTCCGTAAGAAATCTCTGCGTAGCAGAATGCGGCGATTTTCTGTTCATCCGCAGCATCACACATCTTTTCCTGACCGGCAAGTTTCCAGTTAAAGATTTCGTTTACGTAAAAAGTTCCCATTGATTCGCTTATGTTCGGCGAAATAAATGAATTATCAATCCACTTAAAATCACGGATTTTTGAAATCGGATAAATTACCGAGAACAGAAGTTTTGACTTTCCCTGAAGTGCAAGGTGATCAATCATCAGATAAGTGCTTAAAAATTTTAACAGCGCCGGAACCCCCTGAGACAGGCTGTTGCTTCTGGTTAAAATCTTAAAAATCTGGTTGTGGAGCTGTATTGAGTTTACAGCCCCCTCTTTGCGGGAGAGAAGTTTTATGTCTTTGTGCTTTTCGTCAAGGTAAATGATAAAACAGCCGCGTCCCTTGATTTTTCCGCGGTAGAGTGCTTTGTCAGCCTTTTCAAAAAGAGTTTCGTAATTGTCGCCGTCGATTGTAAAACGGGACAGTCCGACTGTGATGGTTATAACAATGCCGGGATATTCCGGAATTGAAAGGCCGTCAAACGACTTATAAAGGTCGCGGCAAAACTGCCAGATTTCTTCGTAGTCGATGATATTCGGGACAACAATCATAAATTCATCGCCGCCAAAGCGTCCGACAATTCCGTTGTCTCCGGTTGCTTCCTTTAATTTATTTGCAACGGCTACAATGATTTTATCACCGACAGCATGGCCATAGCCGTCGTTTACATTTTTAAAATTATCAACGTCGATTAGAATCAAAGAAAATGGTTTTTTCTGTTGAATTCGATTGCGTGCCAGTTCCTCAATAACTGAACGTTCGTACAACTGGGTGAGATAATCAAATTTTTCTGCTGCGTTATTAAATTCGTCTTTCAATATTATTTTATTATAATTTGCCTGACAGACATTTTCAAATTTATAAAATTTAATTCTATTCAAATATTTAATATTCTTCCGCAACCCGAGTGATTATTGATACATAAAGCGCATTTTACTAAAATGAGCGTATGGAAAAGTTTAATATCGCCTGTATCGGCTGTGGCAACATGGGCGGAGCAATTGTCCGCGGACTCTGTACAATCATGGACCCAAAATCAATTTATGTAAGTGCAGCACATTTTGAATCTGCACAGAAATTTGCCCTCGAGACCGGCGTAAATGCCTGTTCAACAAACGACGAAGCCGCTCAGGAAGCAAATATCATTTTTCTGGCTGTAAAGCCGGCCTACATCAAACAGGTTCTTGCAGAAATTTCCGACAGCATCGTTCAAAATACAATTATCGTTTCAATGGCAGCAGGTGTAACCTTAAGCCAGTTGAATCAATACTGCGACGGTGAAACATCGCAGATTTTCCGCATAATGCCGAACATGCCGGCTCAGATTGGAAGCGGTATGACAGCCCTTTGTGCAATGGAAGGTGCTGATTCAAAAAATCTTGAAACAGTAAAAACCCTTCTTGAATCCACCGGACGTGTCGAAGTTGTAGCCGAAAAGCTCATGAACTGCGTTACCGGAATTTCCGGTTCTGGTCCTGCCTTTGTATTTATGTTTATCGAAGCCCTTGCCGATGCCGCCGTTCTCAACGGAATGCCGCGCGCACAGGCTTACACCTACGCCGCTCAGACCGTTTACGGAAGCGCTCAGATGGTTTTGGATACAGGAAAGGCTCCTGCAGTTCTCAAAGACGCTGTATGTTCACCGGGAGGAACTACAATCGCAGGCGTTGCAGCCCTGGAGCAGGACGGGTTCAGAAATGCCGCAATCCACGCTGTGACCGCCGCCGCAAAACGCTCGGAAGAACTTTCTAAATAATGAAAGACATGACCAGGGGCCCGATTACGGCCCATTTAATCAGTTACGCGGTTCCTTTGATTTTAGGAAACTTTTTTCAGTTGACCTATAACGCCGTGGATTCAATTATCCTCGGACGTTTTGCAGGTAAGGTAAGCCTTGCCGCCGCTGGAATCGCAAACCCGATTATGAATATTATGATTTTCTTTATCGTCGGTATCTGTCTTGGGGCCGGCATTTTAATGAGTGAATTTTACGGCGCCCACGACGAACAGAAACTCAAAAAAGAAATCAGCACAACAATCACAATCGGTTTTATTTTTACACTCTTTGTCAGCACGCTCTGTTTTATCTTTGTAAAGCAGATTCTTTTTCTTATCCGCACCCCGTCAGAACTTGTTGAACCTACATCGCACTACCTCCGCATTGTTTTTACAGGCCTCATATTTACCTTTTTTTACAATGTGTTTGCATCAACGCTCAGAGCCGTAGGCGACAGCCGCACCCCGATTATCTGTGTTGCAATCAGCGCGGTTTTAAATGGAATTCTTGATTATGTTCTTGTCGCAGTTTATGAAATGGGAATGACCGGTGCCGCCTTTGCAACAATCTTCAGCCAGGCAGTGAGCTGCTTTTTGTGCATAGGCTATGTTTACCTAAAAGAGCCGATGCTTGCCGTAAAACCAAAAGAATTCAAAGTTGACCGTTCTCTTGTAAAACAGACAGTAAATTACAGCTGGGCCACAGCCTTGCAGCAGGTAGTTTTGTACATCGGAAAACTTTTAATTCAGAGCTCGGTCAATCCGCTCGGAACAGATTCAATTGCGGCATTTAACGCGGGCACAAAAATCGACGATTTCTGCTATCAGCCGACCCAGAATATCGGACACACAATCACGACCTTTATCGCCCAGAACCGCGGCGCAAAAAATGAAGAGCGGGAAAAGAACGGATTTAAAAGAGGCATGCTGCTGGAAATCTGTTATGGATTTTTTATCAGTCTGATTGTATTTACCCTGAGAACACCGCTGATTACACTTTTTGCGGGTCACTCAGAACCAGGCGTAATTGAACTTGGAAAGGACTATCTTTTGATAATGTCCCTTTTATACGTCTTTCCTGCCATTACAAACGGCGTTCAGTCATTTTTCCGCGGAATGGGACACATGCAGGTTACCGTCGTTGCCACAACAACCCAGATAATCTTCCGCGTAATCTTCAGTTATGTGCTTGTAGCGGTTTACCAGAAAATCAACGGCGGCGCACATGCAGTTCACGCTGTTAACGGCGTTGCATGGGCCTGCCTTGCCGGATGGGTAATGATGCTCGTCTACGAACTTCCAATGCTCCGCCGCCAGTGGAAAAAATCTTTCGGTACAAATTAAAAAAAAGGCCCGCGATTAAGGGAGGCCACTGAAAAAGTCCCATAAAGACTGAATTTACAAACACCATTTGAATAGAGTAAAATTTATTCAGGTGGTGGTTTTTTTATGCTCAAGTCACAGCAAGAATTAAATTTCAGTCATTATACAGATTTATATGACAAATTGATTCCACAGAATCATCTGTTCAGAAAAATAAATGAGCTGATAGATTTCAGTTTCATAAGGGATGAACTGAAAGATAAATATTGTCCAGACAACGGACGTACAGCCGAAGACCCCGAATATCTTTTTAAATTCCTTTTTCTGAAATGCCTTCATCCCATGTCAGATGTTGACCTTGTGGAACGGGCACTTTATGACCTTTCCTACAAATATTTTCTTGGACTAAATCCCGAAGATGAAGTGATAAATGCAAGCACACTGTCAAAGTTCAGAAAACTACGATTGAAAGATACGGAACTTCTGGATATGTTGATAGAAAAGACGGTCCAGATTGCAATGGATAAAGGCATAATAGAATCAAAAAGTATAATCGTGGACGCAACACACACAAAATCACGCTACAACAGCCATCCTATTCGGGAAGTCCTGCAGGAACATGCCAAGAGACTTCGCAAGGAAGTATACAGCGTGGATGAAAAAACAAAAAACATGATGCCAGCAAAAAATGAAGAAGACTCAATCGAAAAAGAAGTTGAATACTGTGAGAGACTTCTGAAGACAATCGAGGGAATGCCAGTTGTACCAAATCTTCCAAGAATCATCGAAAAGATGAATCTTCTGAAGGAAACAATGGAAGATACAAAGGAAGAAATGTATAAATCCACAGATGAAGATGCGAAGACCGGTTACAAATCAGCGGACACAGCATTTTTCGGCTATAAAACCCATATCGCAATGACCCCGGAAAGAATCATTACAGCAGCAACAATTACAAGCGGAGAAAAGCCTGATGGCAAGGAACTTCCAGAACTGGTGGAATGGCAAGGAACTTCCAGAACTGGTGGAAAAAAGTCGTAAGGCAGGAATGACAGTTGAAAATGTAATTGCAGACAGGACTTATTCTGGAAAAGACAATTTAAAACTTGCAAATCAGGAAGATGAGAACGGTAAAAAGAATTTTAAGCTGATATCAAGACTGAATCCGTCTATTACAGAAGGATTCAGAAAAGACAAAAATGGATTTGTATACAATAAAGATGCAGACATGATGCAGTGTCCGGTTGGAGAACTTGCAGTCAGAAAGGCTGTAACAGGATCAAAGAAGATTGGAACCAACCAGTCACAGACCTATTACTTTGACATTGAAAAATGTAAGCAATGTCCTCTGCGTGAAGGCTGTTACAAGGAAGGTGCAAAGTCCAAGACTTTCAGTGTAACTTTAAAATGTGATGAGCATAAGCAACAGCAGGAATTTCAGGAGACAGAAGAATTCAAGCAGCTTTCAAAAGAGCGCTATAAAATTGAGGCAAAGAACAGTGAACTCAAAAACGTACTGGGGTACGAAGTTTCAATGGGGAATTGTCTTTATGCAACAAAAATACAGGGAGCCTGCACAATCTTTGCAGCTAATATAAAACGAATTATTACAATTCTAGATGAAAAATAAGGAAATGAAAGACAAATAATTTACTTTTTAAAAGAGCAAAAGCCAGATTTATGAGATTTTTTTCTCAAAAATCTGGCTTTTTTTTCAAGCCTTAAAATTGGACTTTTTCAGTGGCCTCGTTAATTCACGGGCTTTTTGTTTAATCTGCCCCGCCTCCTGCGGGGTATTTTTTTATTCACTTAATCTATCTCATAAAGATCTTTTTCATCTTTTTGTCCGCCAGATCCAGCGGACTTTGTTCATCAACATTTTTAACACCAGGGGCGGCTCCAGCTTTTACAAGTACAGCTGCTGCTTTATATGAATTATTATAGACAGCATACATAAGTGCAGTGTCCCCATGCTGATCCTGCCAGTCAACCTCGGCACCGCTTTCAATCAGAGCTTTTACTGCAGAAACCCTCTTATTTGCCGCCGAAGAAATAAGCGATGTCATATCACCTTCGTTTACATGATTGGGATTTCCACCTGCAGCTGCAATTAACTTGATACATTCAGCATTATCTGAGAGGCATGCATATTCCAGAGGTGTCATTCCTTCACTGCTGACAGCTTCAATTTCAGCTCCAGCAGCAATAAGTTCCTTTACCTGAGCAGCTTTTCCTGTGCGGGCTGCCCACATTACAGGTGTAATATTTCCCCTGAATGGTACATTTACATCATAGCCGGCTGCAATTACATCTTTTACAAGCCGGTCATTTCCCGTCTGCACTGCAAGAAACACAATTTCACTTTTATCCTGATATTCGTTTATAAAAGCCCTGCTGTCAATTTTTTTCTGTCCGCAGCTTACCAATACTGCAGAAGTAATCAATAGAACAGCCGCCATCTTAGTCATTTTTTTTAAGCGAATCATAATTATCCTCACAAATTTTAAATATGCCTCTATTGTTATATCACATAAACTCTCTTATACTTATTCTATGAAAAAGACTTTATTTTGTGCTCTCACTGCACTCACAGTTCTTGCCTCAGCTTTCTGTCAGGAACTTACCCCACCTTCAATAACTCCCATTCCTATTGATGAATTTAAGGACCTTATTCACCATGGTGTAATGAAATTTCCTGAGTCAACTCCTCCATACCCGAGATGGACCGAAGCTGACGTTCTTGAAATTGCAGACAATATCCTCACCTTCCAGAATCCAGACGGCGGCTGGGGAAAAATCGGACGATCCAGCATTTTTAAGAATTTTCCAGGACACGAAAAAGCCAGCTGTCAGGATCTATTGATTAAACTTGCCCCTGAAGAAAAAGAATTAATGAAGGCATACCTTTTAAAAGTTCAGCCCGTAAAATTTGATTCAATAAAAACAGAAGGAAGCACCAAGCCTTCAGAAAAAATTTCAAAACCACGCAGCGTCCTTGATAACCGAATGACATACAGCCACGTCCGCTATCTTATTAAAGTCTATAATCAGACAAAAGAGGAAAAATATCTTGAATCAGCAGCCCGTGGTTTACACTGGATTCTTTCTGTTGAACTGCCTTGCGGCGGCTGGTCAGGATGTGATGTTTACGGCTTATGCATCAATGATGATGTAACAAGCGGTGTTCTTTCTTTTTTGCAGGATATGCTTTATGAAAGTGAATATGAAGTTCTCCTTAACGCTACTGATCCTCTCACAGGAAAACCTTTTGAAGAAGCAGTAATCAAAGCCCATGACAGGGCTATTGCAGTTCTTTTAAAGACACAGGTAAAAGTTAAGGGTAGAAAAACAGTCTGGGCTCACAATTACGATCCGGACACATTAAAGCCAATTGCAGCCAGACCTTTTGAACCTGCAGCTCTTACCGCCCTAGAATCAGTTCCTGTTGTAGAAACCCTTCTCCGTGAAAAAAATCTTACACCGGAAATCAAAGCCTGCATTAAGGCCGCAGTAGAATTTCTTTGCAGCGACAAAATCTACACCACTGGCTGGATCGAAAAACGTCCTGTAGAACAGTTTGAAGAAGGAGGCCGCTGGTACAACTACGAAAAGATTTTCCATCCGGGCAATAAAAAAGCTCCCGGCCCAAACGACCAGAAGCTTCTCATACGCTATATTTCTATAAAAGATTTTAAGCCTCTGTATGGCGACTGGACAGGTAAAGTTTACGAAGACTTTAACCAGCTGCCACGGGAACGACGCAATGGCTACGGATTTTTAAGCACCTATAAAGAAGATGAATTTCTCCAGCTTAAAGAAAAAGCCGGTTCCCTGTAGCGTCTACAAAGAATCCTTACCTGTATACTCTGGCTAGATGAAAAATAAGGAAATGAAAGGCAAATAATTTACTTTTTAAAAGAGCAAAAGCCAGATTTATGAGATTTTTTTCTCAAAAATTTGGCTTTTTTTTTCAAGCCTTAAAATTGGAGACCTTTTTCAGTGGCCCTCGATTAAGCGGACCCTTTGTCATGTGCCGGCCACGCAGGGCCGGGACAAATTATTTTACTGCAGGTCAGATGCTGTCAGAATTCCAACACCTGCTGTCGGGTTTTCAGCACCTGTTGCTTCACCGTTCTTCATCTTTGCGTAAATCAAGGCTCCCTTACTTACAGCATCATAAGTATATGCCGGTGAGAATGTAGATGTTCCTACAGACGGAGTGTTAGTACAGCTTTTTGTCACGTTAGTATTTGTGTATCTCCAGCTTTCACCCATTGAGTCTTCTGTAAAGTTGCCGATTACATTTTTGAGGCCTTCAAAGTAGTTGCCTTCTGCAAGAATTTCTGCACCGGCGTTAACATCGATACAGTTAGAGGCTCCCTTGGTTTCTGAAGCAGTTTCTACATAAGCGTTGCCGAAAATATGTGCTTTACCCCAGCGGAATTTCGGCTGGCGTGAATAAATATTTTCAAAAAGGTTTCCGTACAATGTTAAGCGCATTGTTTTACCGAGAGCAGCTGATTTTTCATCACTGTTAGATTCACAGAGGAATGCTTTCCAGTGGTCATGGAAGTAACAGTTAGAAACAGTTACCCAGCTGCATCCGTTCTTCATATCAAGAAGTCCGTCGTAGAAGTCTTTTGCAAATTTTTCATCATCAACTGCAGGTGGAGTTGAACCGTCATTCAACTGTGGTGTCAGATGTGACTGCAATTCACAGTGGTCAATCCATACGTGCTGACAACCGCTCAAACCAAGGGCATCGTTTGCGTCTCCTGAGTAAGACTGTCCGTCGTATGCAATAACTTCGCCAAACATCATGTTGCGGATAATAACGTTGTCACCGCTTACATTCAGCTGAACGTTCTTAAAGCGTCCCTGGTTTTCAGGGTCACCGTATACAGTTTTGTTTGAACCAAGGTTACATTTTTTACTTGTATCATATGTAATGGTTCCTGAAACTTTAACGATATATGGATCGTTGCCTGCAAGCTGTTCTGCATAAGTTACAGTATCTGCATAAGAAGTGATGTTGATTGTTGAACCGCCTGCACCACCTGTAATTGTATAAGCAGCACCGTTATTATTTGTGATTGTAGCGTATCCTTTAAGTCCTGCCGGTACAGTTGCACCAGTCGGGATAAAGTGTGCCTGTATATCTGTTGCCGCTTCAATTGTAAATGTATAAGGGTTGGCTGTTGAACCGTCCGACCAGCATTCAAATGTCCAGCCGTCCTTTGCTGTGGCAGTTACAGTAACTGAAGAGCCCTGTTTGTGTGAACCTGCGGCAAGTGTAGAAGCTACGGATCCGCCAGTTTCGTTTTCTGAGCTGAATGCATATGCATACCAAGGAGTTGTGTCAGTACCATAATCAATATCTTTACCGTTTACGATAAGGTAATCGATATTGTTCATCATTCCACTATGGTTTGCTGGAACAGTGTATGTTGAACCGTCAGAATAACTGTATGTTCCTGCAGGAGCGCCAGTAAGCATAACAACGTTTGAACCTTCGTTCAGAGTTACACCTGTAAGCCATGAGGAAGTCTGCCAGCGCTTTGCAACTGTTTCTTTTGAATCATCTGTCTTATTGCCTTTAAATGTATAAGGCATTGGAATCGGTGTATCCGGGTTTATACATGTTCCATTAACATAAACATGGGCAGCACGTGCACGGCTGGCTTCCCAGTTTGCATAAACCATTGCAATTTTTGCATCTGTAATTGTTGCTTTGGCGCTGATTGTATAAACAATTGTTGCACCGTCACCAAGATTATCGATGTAACCGCTTCCCGTATAGCCCAGGAAGTCAGAACTAACCTTACCTTCTGTACTTACAAAGCCTGTCTTGTTTTCCTGAAGATTAAGCGTAGTTGTTCCGTCTGTTTCTGTTATAACAGCAGTCGGTTCACTTTTTTGTTCGTCGTCACCGTTCTTACATCCTGCCATCGCAAACACGAGCGAAGCAGCAAGCATTCCGGTCAAAATTTTTGCAGTAAGTTTCATTAAAGCACCTCTCTTAAAAAAACGGCGGGCACTTCAATTCGCACCCGCCTTAGAAATTTAGTCTTTCATACTTTTATAATTATCAAATTCCTTGAGCATCTCAGGGTCCTTGTTTTTGTCGCAGAGAGAAACTACAACAGCAACAATGAGACACAT
>JAEENG010000056.1 GCA_016283615.1 Treponema sp. | reverse complement strand
TGAACAGGCCGTTTCCGGTTATGAAGAGCGTTCAGCCAGCATCCTCGGCGAACTTAATAAAATGTACGAAGACATGCTCAATGAAACACAGAAGCGTGTTCGTGAGCAGAATGCTGACAGTGACAAGGCTCTTCGTGATCTCCGCGCACATATTCAGGAAATCAACGATACTACAAATGCACGCGAGTCAGAAATGGTAATGAAGATGCAGAACGACGCTTCTGACTTACAGACACGCATGAGCGAAATTGACCGCGAAGTTAAAGCCTATGCGGCACAGATGCAGATTTACCAGAAGGCCGACCAGCTCAAGCTCCAGCTCGAAGCACAGCTTTCTGAACTCAAACAGCAGATTGCCCGCGTAGAGCAGTTCCAGGGAACTGTTGATGAACTCCAGGCAAACTTTAAGTCAATCCAGCGCATCAACGACGACGTTAATACAAAACTTACAAACTTTAACAATGAAAAGGCACATATCGACAGTCTTGAACGCGACTTTAACCGCCTTGTTGAACTGAGCGGAACAATGGACAAAAAGATTGAAGAACTTCAGACTACAAGCGACGACCTTCAGGGAATGCAGCTTAACGTCAGAAGCTTCCAGGAAACACTCGGTGAAATTTCAACACGTTATGACCGCCTCGAAAAGAAGCAGGAGCAGATTGACGCAATTTCAAACCAGGTTGACCAGACATTTGATGTACTCAAGGCACTTGAATCGCGCCTCAACGATGCTTCCCGCCAGGTAAACAACCTGCCTGACCAGATTTCTGATGTTCAGAAAAATATCGACACTCTCGTCAGCAACCGCGGCAAAATCAGTGACGCAGTTCAGCAGTTGAGTTCATTGCAGAGTATCCTTGACGAAACAGAAAGCCGTGTAGAAAAGATTCAAAACAGCCGTGAAGGTATCGGACGTACAGAAACACGTCTTGTAAATCTCGATTCAGAAATCGACAAAAAACTGAACCTTCTTGCTGCGATTACACGCGATGACATTAAGAAAAATCCGGCACCACAGAGCGACAGACTTACACCGCAGGAAAAAGATAACATTATCACACTCAAGCGCCAGGGATGGTCAATTGAAGAAATTGCCCGCCGCATGAAGCGCAGTGAAGGTGAAGTAGAAATGGTTATTGAAATGGGTGAACAGTAGTTATTTGGACAGAAGGCAGGTTGTCCAGACTTCGACAACCTTGCCGAGTCCAACATCTCCCGTCTTTTCGCCGGTTTTTGCCTTTACAAAGACCTGGCTCTTATCAACACCAAGTACATCGGCAATCGATTGAATTACATTCTGGCGGTGCGGCAAAAACTTTGGTTTTTCAAGAGCGATTACGCAGTCAAGGTTTTCAAGCGACCAGCCGGCATTTTTTATATCTTCCCACACAGTTTTGAGGAGAACTTTTGAATCTGCGTCCTTCCATTCTGCTTCTTCCGGAGGAAAGTATGAGCCGATATCGCCCATGCCGCTGGCTCCGAGCAGAGCGTCTGTAATTGCGTGGAGGAGGGCGTCGCCGTCAGAGTGACCGAGTTCGCCGCGGTCGGAAGGTATGTTGAGTCCGCCGAGCATGAGAGGACGGCCTTCCGCAAGAATATGTTTATCGTAACCAAGACCGCATCTGATCATTTTGTTGTTTCCTTTTTTAGTTGAATCTATATCCTGAATGTAAGTGATTTTTTTATTTTTGCTGTCCCCCGGAACGACTTTTACCTTTCCGCCCGGTACAAAAAGGTCCCATATTTCTGTGTCGTCGGTGCATTCTTTATTTGAATCCAGTGCTTTTTTGTGGGCTTTAAATAATTCATTCAATAAAAATCCCTGAGGCGTCTGGACTGCAGTAAGTTCTGCGCGGACAAGGTGCTGTCTGATAAAGCCGTCTCTGTCGATAATGTTCTGCGTATCAGTCGGTTCAAGGCCGGGTACTGCAGCTCCGTATTCAAGTGTTGAATTATATACTTCCGTGACAATCTGCGGACTAACGAAGGGTCTTGCCCCGTCATGAATCAAAACTACCGCATTAGCGGACAGTTTTTTGTTTACTGAATTAAGCGCGTTAAAAACCGAGTTTTGTCTTGATGATCCGCCTTCAACAAAAATAACTTCTGTTTTATTTTTTTGAATTAAAGTCTCAATCCGGCGGTCTGCAAAAAAGGCGTTCCTGCAGGCATTGAGGGAGGCAGAAAGTTCATCGGGATTGGCCTTAGAAGGGTATGTAACTGCGATAAGATTAAGTGGAAGGGTTTGTAAAAAAACTTTGGCGGCCGATGAAAGCACCGTACCGCCATCAAGAGGAAGATATTCTTTTTTGATACCTCCCATCCGGCTTGAAGAGCCTCCTGCAACAAGTACAAGAGCGCTCTGTCTGCCATTATTATTCATCATCATCGTCGTCGTCATCTTCGTCGTCAGCGTCATCTCCGCTGTCGCCGTCGTCAGAATCATCGTCATCGTCGTCATCGCCGCTGCCTGATGAGTCTGAAAGTTCGTCGTCAAATTCGTCGTCATCTTCATCATCATCGTCGATCTGAGCAACTTTCTTTTCGTGCAGAGCGCCGAGCGGTTCAAGTTTTGCATGAAGCATTGATTCAACATCTTTAACGTCGAGACCAAGTGCAATTGCGATTTCGTCTGTTAAAAGTTTGCGGGCTGTGTCGTAAAGTTTGCGTTCCTGGATCGGAAGTTCCTTTACCTTGGAACGGTGATACAAACAGCGTACTATATTGGTAATATCTTCGATGCTTCCTTTTTTGAGAAGGTCAAGGTTCATCTGATAGCGGAGTTTCCAGTCAGATGTTACTGATTCAACTGGCTGACCGAGCATATCGAGTGCTTTCTGGGCAGCTTCCGCAGATACAATTTTGCGGATACCGAGCATGTTTGCGTTTTCGACAGGTACCATTACGTTCATGTCAGAAACTTCGAGGTAAATCTTGTAGTATTTTACAGTTTTATCCTGAACTGTTTTTTCAAAGATTTCTTTAATTTCGCCTACGCCCTGACTTGGGTAGACAACTTTCTCATTGATTGAAAATTCTGAACTCATAAAAATCATTATACCATAAAAAACGGTTAAATTCAATTATGGTGTTGATTAGAAGGCCCTTTTCAGTTATAGTGGCTAAACATCGCTCACAGGGAGTGAGCTTAATTTTATACGCTAAACCAGGCCTCTAATGTGCTGCAAGGGCCTACACGGCGTTTTGTGGATACATTATGGAAGACTCATTAATCGACGAGAAGGACGAAATTTCCTTCGAAGACCTCGGCCTGGACGCAACTGTACTCGCCGCAATCGAAAAGAAGGGCTTTAAAACACCTTCACCAATTCAGGTACTTGCAATTCCGCGTTTGTTGAACGGGGATGCAAACATCATCGCAAAAGCCAGAACAGGAACAGGAAAAACTGCCGCATTCGGACTGCCTATCGTTCAGAACGTATGCACCGAAAGTGACCATGTCCGGGCCCTCGTTCTTGAACCAACCCGCGAACTTGCAATTCAAACATGCACGGAGCTCCAGTCATTTACAAGCGGAAAGTTTCCGCGCGTTACAGTTTTGTATGGCGGAGCTTCTTATTCAACCCAGATAAAAGAATTAAAGCGCGGTGCAGAAATTGTTGTCGGAACTCCGGGGCGCATTAAGGATCATATTGAACGCGGTACCCTCAAACTGGACAAAATTGACTACTTTATCCTCGACGAAGGCGACGAAATGCTCGACATGGGCTTTGTTGAAGATATCAAATCTATTTTTGCAAGTGCAAACAGCCAGAGCCGTATTCTGCTCTTCAGCGCAACCATGCCAAAACCTATTCTTCAGATTGCTGAAGAATTTATGGGCGAATACGACATCTGTGAAGAAGAGGGCTTTGTTGAAGAGCCGCTTCTGATTGAACAAAAATACTGGGTCGTAAGCGAACGCGATAAAATCGAAGCACTTGTCCGCCTTGTTGACATTTCGCCGGACTTTTACGGTCTTGTCTTTACTATGACCAAAAACGATGCCGACATGGTAAGCCGTCTTCTGGACGAACGCGGATACGAAGCCGCAGCCCTGCACGGAGACATTCCTCAGGGACAGCGCGAAAAGATTCTTGCACGTTTTAGAAGCAAAAAAACACGCATTCTCGTTGCAACCGACGTTGCTGCCCGCGGTATCGATATTACAGGCTTGAGTCACGTTGTTAACTACAGCCTGCCGTTTGACGGCGCCACATACATTCACCGCATTGGCCGTACAGGCCGTGCTGGCACTTCAGGAATTGCCGTAACCTTTGTCAGACCGGAAGAGCGCCGTAAGCTTGAATACCTGAGAAACGCAGTGCGCCGTGCCGCGAAAGGCGAAATGACCCAGGAAGAAATCCCGGAAATCGACGACGTATTGAATTCAAAACGACTCCGTATTTTGGGCGACATAAAGGAAAAACTCGGTCTTGCAAAACCTGCTGCAGAAAATCAGCCGGAAAGCGAAGTTTCGGACATCCCGCTTGAGCCAGATGTGAGCCGAGACGCTCCTGCTTCAGAAGAATCTGCACCT
>JAEENG010000055.1 GCA_016283615.1 Treponema sp. | reverse complement strand
CGTGCGAACAATTTCACCTTTTTTAAAAATAATAGCCTTGTCGCCTGCACCCGCAATTCCAATATCTGCGTGCTTACCTTCACCAGGCCCGTTTACTACACAGCCCATTACGGCAACGGTAATATCCTTTTTCATGGAAAGAAGTTTATTCTGCCAGCGTGCCATAAAGCCGTGGACATCAAAGCCTACACGACCGCATCTTGGACAACTTACAAGTGTTACACCGCCCTTTCTTTTTCCACATTCACGCAAGATTTCAAGGCCCGTAATTACTTCATTTTCTGGAAGTGAAGAAAGGCTTACACGGATGGTTGAACCAATTCCTTCGTTCAACAGGTGGCTGAATGCGAGGGTTGATTTAACAACACCTGTGATAAGAGGACCTGCCTCCGTTACGCCGATGTGAAGCGGAATATCATATTTAGACGCAAAGTCTTCGTTTGCTTCGATAGTCTCCTGAACTGAACTTGCCTTCATGCTTACAACAAACTGATCAAAATTCAATTTGTCAAAAACTTCACATTCTCGTGCTGCAGTCTGACTCAATGCAACGGCCCTGGAAAGTTTTCCCTGTTCAACAAGTTCGCGTAAATCGTGAGGAAGAGAACCCGAGTTTACTCCGATACGGATGGCCGCGCCATGGTCCTTACAGGAGTCGACAACGGCTTTTACGCGGTTCATGTCGCCGATGTTGCCAGGATTGATTCTGATGGCTCCTACGGGGCCCTCAAGGCATTTTAGAGCCAGTCTGTAGTCAAAGTGAATATCTGCAACGAGCGGCATAGAAGTTGCGCGGCAGATTTGAATAAAACTTTCTGCACTCTGCATGTCTGGAACTGCAAATCTTATAATGTCACAGCCAAGCATTTTGAGAGAGTTGATTTGTTTTGCTATTTCTTCAAGTTTCTGCGGATTGTCTTTAACGTCTAAAATCGAGTCTTTCCACATCGTCTGAATCGTAACCGGAGCGTCTCCGCCTACGGCGATTCTTTCTACGTTTTCGTTTCCGCCGACAAAAATCTTTCTCGGAGTTAAAAATTTCTTAGTCATAAAAACAGTATACCCCAAATGACTGTAAAAAAAAAGACGGTCTTTACAGACCGTCTTAAAGGATTGCGGTTAAATTAGCCGAGAGCTACCATTGAGAATACCATTGCGAACAAAGCAACAGTTTCACAAAGACCTACAACCATGATGTACTGAGAGAAACCTTTTCCTGTTTCTCCGAGAGCGTCAGAACCAGCAGCACCTGCTTTTCCCTGAGCGATAGCAGAAGCACACATTGCAACACCTGACATAAGACCAATACCAAGTTTAAATCCTGCAGCAGCTGCAGAACCCATCATTGTCTGCATAAGCAGGAAGCCGTAAATTGTCTGTGTCAATGGAGCACCTGCAAATACAGTGAGGATGAATGGAGCCGGTTTGTTAGCCATGTAACAGCGTTTCCATGCGCCAATTGCAGCCTGACCTGCAACCATAATACCAATAGCAGAACCAAGAGCTGCAATACCCATTACAACTGCGCTACCTAAACTTCCTAAAAATTCCATAATATTTCTCCTTTGTAAAGCCTCGGCGGCAAGAGCCAGCCAAAGATTTTTTTTATTTTTAACCGGTCTTCAAATGAAAACCGGATTTTAACATTATTCCTGGAACGGTTTGTATTTAAATCCGGTCCAGCTCATTCCCAGGTGACTTGAGAATTCAAGGGTATTCAAACGAACACCGTGTACAATGACAGAAAGTACGTTCAAAATCATGTTAAGTCCGTGACCTACTGTCAGAATCAGGATTGCAAAGATAAACATAATTGCGTGTCCCAGAAGCGGTCCAGCCATTTCGTTTACGGTTGCACTGATTGCTCCTCCGGCAAGGGCTACTGCCCAGAGACGGATGTAAGAAACAATATCACTGAATACGTTTACTACACCAAGAAGTACAGAAACGATATTCTTGCAGCTTTCAAGGATACTCTTTCCAAGACTGCCTTCGTAATTTGAGAAGATAAAGCTCAAAGCAAAGCCAAATCCAATCAGACCAAGACATGCTGTAGAAAGCGGAACCCTGTCAAACAGGTAATAACTTTCAGGAGTAATTCCGAGCGGGAATCTTACTCCGTCTACTACCATGCTCAAAACAACGTAGAACATACCCCAGAGCTGTAACAAAGAACCAAGTTCACCGAGGAACTTAGGGCTCTTAATGTTTTTTGCAATTCCCTTGAGATGGGCAATTGAAAGCTGAACAAGAGCAAGAGCAAAACAGAAAATCTGAAGGTTTTCTTTTACCCACGCTTCGTTGGTAAGTGTAATTACCTTGTTTTCGCCGTCCAGAAGTCTCATCGCAATTCCTTCTGTAGCCGAAGTTACGTTTGAAATTGCAGGAATTGATAGTTTCTTTAAACAATCAGGCAGCTGAGCCGGAGTAAGACCGAACCATGTACAGGTAACGGCACCCCAGACCATTGTTGCAAGTCCGAGTAAAGCCAGAAGAAATACAAATGGTCCCGGAGCCTTTTTCTTTGCAATTGCAGGAATCATCATTGCAACTGCTCCCGCAAACAAAAGTGCTCCATATCCGCCGTCTCCAAAAATCATTCCGAAGAAGATTGTAAAGAAAAGCAGGAACCAGTTTGAAATATCATACTCATTGTAGCCGGGAACTGTTCCCAAAAAGTCTGTTACAGGATAAATAAGACTTACAAGCTTATTATTCTTTAACTTAGTTGGAACAGCATCGTCTTCCGACGGATCGTCTGCCGCTAGAGCCCACTTATTCTGGCTGGCTGCCTGTTTAACTGAATCCAGATCATCAGCCGGAACATAGCCTGTCAGCCATGAAAGTTTTACTGAAACTTCCTGGTCTGTTTCTGTGCCCATGCCGCTATAAAGATTTTCAAATTCAACATCCTTATTGAATTCATTAAGGGCATTTTTGAGGCTGGAAAGACACAGTGCCGAATCAGTAATTTTCTGATCAATTTCTTCGATGCGTTTCTGACAGTTTTTACTTTCTTCTGTCAACTTTGCAACTGACATTTTTGGAAGTACAACCTTGTATGCTTCTGCCCTGAGGCCTGCCGGTCTGTCATTTGCTTCAAGTTTTGAATCAGTAATTACCATGAATCTTGCAGTGGTTTTATCCTTGTTTACAAGAAGCGTATCGATTGATTCATCAATTAAGTTATATTTATCAGTCGGAATTTCAAACATTGAAAGGTAAACACCTTTTTCTGCGAGGAATTCAAACTGTTCAGGTTCGACTGAACCCCATGGTCTGAGTCTCTCAATTTCGTTGTCATAAGCAGTCTTTGTTGAATAAAGGTTTTTCTTTTCTTCAACCATGTCTGTTACATCTTTTGCAAGTTCAAAAGCCGCATCCTTATCAATTGATTTGGCCTTTGCCTTTTTTGGAGTTTTAATTTCTCCGAGAATAGAAATTGCAGTTTCGAGTACAGAAGTTTTCTTTTTGCACAAAGAAAGTTCTTCACTCTTGCCTTCTACTTCTTCAAGATGAACAACGCCGAGTTTTCTAAGGTCTTTTAAAGCCTGTCTGCGTTCTTTTTCAAGAACAACAAGGCTGAGTTTTTTCATTGGGACTATCATGCTAAAGCCCCCTCATCTTTTAATTGTGCAGCAGCCTGATTACGCTGGTCGATTTTCTTTTTGGAAATCTTAGAGCGTACGACTTCACTAACCTGCTGGTCACCCAGATAAACAGAAATCTTTTTGATATTGGATTTTGCTTCCGGGATTTTGACTTTCTCAAACAGATTTACGCGCTGGCTTGTAGTACGCAGTTCGTGTGACAGAAGGCGTACCTGTTCATCCAGAACTTCAGCTTCAAGATCGAGAGAAAGTGCTTTTTCCATGCGGTCTGCAGCAAGATCAATCCATAACGGAGTTGAATACAGATCGTAGTCTCCGCGACTAAAATCTGCTCCTTCATACACCGGAATGGTTACACCGGCAATGTTGCCGAATCCCTTTTTAATATTACGGACTGTAACCATATCAGGTTTGAAGGCTTCTTCTTCGCCAAATACACTAATCCACACCTTGAATTCTTCTTCAAGGGCGACTCTTCGGCTTCGGACATCTTTTGCCTTAGCCTCGATAGTACGGATTTCGGACTGAAGCTGCTGTTTTTTGAGAGTAAGAGTCGGAAGATAACGCTGGTACATTTTCAGCGCGTCTTTTTGTGCTTTCTGCTCATTTTTAGTCAGCTTAATTTTTGCCATGCCCTGTCCCCGTTAGTTATTTGGCCAATATTCAGTAATCAGCTCAGACTTAATACCAGTTTCATCCTTTTCAAAACAGTCTGCGAGGATTTTCCAACCCAGGTCGAGTGCCTGTTCGAGAGAGATGTTAACTGACAAATCCATCATTTCTTTTTCAAAAAGTTCACCGTATTTGAGGAGC
>JAEENG010000054.1 GCA_016283615.1 Treponema sp. | reverse complement strand
CAAGTGCTCTTGAATGTCATGTGAGGGAGCACGCAGACTGCGGTTCAAAAATCATTATCCTGTGCGGCGGCGGAAATAACGGTGCCGATGGTTATGCCTTAGCACGCCGGATCAGACTTGATTACGAAGTTAAGTTATACAAATGTTACGAGCCAAAATCCCAGTGCTGTATCACTCAGGCAGAACGCGCAGAAAAGTGCGGGGTTCCGCTGAATGATGTTAAAAAGTTTCCGATCGGCGACCTCAAAAACGGCGCAATTGTAGTTGACTGTATTTTTGGTTCGGGATTTCGCGGCGAACTTGAAGGCGACGGCGCTGAACAGATAATTTCTACATTAACCGATGTAAACGCAAGCAGCTGTTATCGGATTGCCTGCGATGTTCCGACAGGTTTGCGCCAGGACGGAACTGTCTGTGATTACACTTTTGCCGCAGATTTGACCGTTACAATGGGCGCCCTTAAAATGTGCCTTTACAGTGACAAGGCAAAAGACTTTACCGGCGAAGTTGTCTGTGCAAATCTTGGTATCAGCCGGAGCCTCTTTGAAAATTCAAATAAAGAAAATCTTGAATCCGCATACCTCCTCGAAAAAGAGGACATGGTTCTGCCGTTCAGACGCAAAAACTTTGTAAACAAGGGTTCTTTCGGATACGCCTGGATTGCCAGTGGCGAAAAGGTAGGTGCCGGTTGTATTGCGGCCCGCGCCTGTCTTAAATTTGGAGCAGGGCTTGTAACCCTCATCCGCCCGGAACTCAGTTTTTCTAAGGCTGACCTGATTGATTTATCTGTAGAAATTTTAACTGCATTTGAATTCGGGGAGCGCGTAGACTGCGTAGCCGCTGGAATGGGTCTCGGCCACAACGAGCGCGAAGCAAAATACTATTTTGACTATTTGAGAAAGCACAAAAACGTGAGCTGTGTTCTGGACGCTGACCTCTGTTACTCTCCGCAGATTAAGGTGTTCCTGTCTGAGCGCGGAGAAGGCTGCGTTTTGACTCCGCATCCGAAGGAATTTTCTTCCCTGCTTTCTGTCTGCGGACTTGGTTCATATTCTGTCGAAGACTGTGTAAACAAACGTGCCGAATTAATCGAAAAATTCTGCAGGGCTTTCCCGGGAGCAGTTCTGCTCGTAAAAGGCTCAAATCCGATGATTGGTGTTTACAATGCCGAAAAGGGATTTAAATTGTACATCAACCGCTTTGGACGTCCGTCTCTTGCAAAGGCAGGAAGCGGCGATGTTTTGAGTGGAATGATTACAGCGCTTTTAGTTCAGGGATATTCAACGATAGAAGCTGCAATCAGCGGCTCGCTTGCCCATGCGTTTGCAAGCCACTGCTTTAAAAATGACTTTTCGCTTACACCGACATCGCTCATCGAGGCAGTCGGCCAGCTGGAGTAGGCCGGTTTTCCGGATTCCGCTCCAGATGACAAAATTTACTTTCTCTTTTTGCCCTGTTCGATAAAGTCCATGTGGGCCTTTTGCCTGGTGGTAAGAGGTCTTGTGCCAAGTTTGAGTCCGCCGTCGCCACCTTTTTTATGAAAGTGCTGGTCATTTGAATCAAAATAATTATTCAATTCTGCAATCCAGACCGGAGTTTTAGGATTTTTATCACCGTCTTTTACATACTGCAGCCAGCTGTCAGGTTCCGGGACTTCGAATTTTAAAACCTTTTTTGTGTACGGATGGGTAAATTCAAGAGTGCGGGCGTGGAGACAGAGTCTTCCAAAATGGTCAGTACGTGCGCGGTAATTTTCGTCTCCGGCAAGCGGATATCCTTTTGACGCCAGATGGGCACGAATCTGATTTTTTTTGCCTGTATCAAGTGAAAGTTCAAAAAGAGTGTGTGTCGGGCCCTGTTCAATTATTTTGTAGTTTGTGCGGGCAGTAACCGTTTTAAACTTTCTTCCGTCAGAAGTCATCTGGATGTGTTTTTCGTAAATTGAATCCTTTTCGCCCTTGTGTTTTGGAACTGCACCTTCTTTTGGAACAAATCCCATGTTGTGCGAGTTGAATGCAAGTTCATCATCGATAAGACCTTCGGCAGGCAGAAAGAGGGCCTTGTTTTTAGGGTTTTCTGCAACTGCGTGGTAAAGGCGTTCGCTTACCATCTGGTGCCAGCTGTCCATTATCTTTTTTTGGGCTTCTTCAGTAAGGGCAAACATCATTACGCCGGAAGTGTCGCGGTCCAGGCGGTGAACAACAAAAGGTCTGTGTTTTTTGTTGCAGGTTCCGTTTTTGCGCATTATTTCTTCGAGGACGGCCTGTGCAGTACGGGCACGGCTTCCCGGATACGGAACTGAAAGGAGTCCGCTCGGTTTATTGATAACGCAGATGTATTCATCTTCGTAGAGAATTTCTATCTTTTCTTTACCAAAATCACTTTTGGTCTGAGCTTTAATTTGTGTGGAAGTTTTCATATTTACTGATATTGTTGTGCAGTTTGATTAAAAAATCAATAATGAGGCGGGCGCCGGTTAGGAATATCAATATTTTCTGAGAGGTCCTGGATACGGCCGCTCAGAACTTTGTTTTCGGCGCGCAAAACCTCGATAAGATTATTTTGCTTTACGACTTCTTCCTGCAGTTTCTGGATAAAATCGTCCATAAAGGCAATTTTTGTTTCAAGATTGATGAATCTGTTTTCTGTTTCGCTGTCCATTTTTTGCCCCTTACCATTTTACTGACCATGATTTTGTGGTTGAACTTGTCAAAAGCTGGCCCAGAGTGATGCTGTCCTTGACGCTTTTTTTGCCGTCCGGGCTTTTTAATTCAATCTGTAAAATACCGTTTGTAACTTCGTCTGCAAGTTCAGGACCATAAACCGAAGCGAGAAGTTCGTTGTATTCTTTTACATTCATTTCTTCGCCGGTTAATGCCGGAACCATCAGAAGGTCAAAGTAAGATTTGCTTTCTTCGTCCATTGATTCGTAAATTGAATTAATCTGTTCGGCTCCGATGCTTACTGTGAGAGAGCCTGCAGTTTTGCTCAGAATCTTTGAAGAAGAGATTTTTGTTTTTGAAAGCTCTTTTAACGTTCCGCCTGCACTTACCTGGTCTGCCTTTGCAGTGGTCTTAACGTCTTTTGCCCCAACTGAACGCAAAAGGTTTGCGGCGTCCTGTTCCGTGATTATTGAATTTTCAGCTTTTGAATCTTGAGAAACAGCGCCCATAAGTTCCTGGAGCATTGAAGCAGCTTTTTTAGAAAAGCCGATGCTGAATTCAAGTCTTGCGCTGTCGTCATTTCCTGCCTGCACACTGAGCTGTGATTTGCACGACAAAAAGCTCAGGGAAAGCGCTGCTGTCAAAAGAAGAATGAATTTGTTTTTCATTTAAAAACCTCTGTTACTTAAGCAACGATTTTAGTGGAAACGTTACACGAATTCCAGAAGAAAAAACAATTCCTGTTGCGAGGCTTTTTATCGGGCTCAATGCGCTGCCGTCTGTGGCGTTGAATACTGTGTAGTGAATGTCCTGTGCAAAACTGATTTCTGATTTGCCTGCCTTAAAGCCCGGTGTGTTCCAGCAGACGCCTAAAATTCCAGGGAAGACAGAAGCCTGGATTTTCTGGTCACTGTTTCCCGGAAGATATGGTGTTCCAAGTGTAAAAACCGGACCTGCAAACAGGCGGAAGTATTCGTTCATTGTGATGCTGAAAACCAGTGGAAGCTGGAGAACACCTGTTCCATTGTCCCATCTGACCATTGTGCCGACTCCAGGCTTAAAGTATTTTCCGTTGTATGTGGCGTGGACGGTTGCGGTAAGGCCGCGGAAAGTTAATCTGAAGTAATCAGGCGTAAAAAAGTTCCAGTCGATACCGAACATTCCGTCTACTACGAGTTTGTCCAGAAAAGTTGAACCTGTACTCGTGGTTTCGTAAGCGGCAGAAGGTTGTGCATTACCTGAATATGAGGAGCCTGCTCCTGATGCAGCTGCTGGGGAAGTGCTTTCGTCGCGGAGTTCAGCGGATTTTGAAGCCGGCAAAAAGCGTCCGGTTTTGTAGTATTTTCCTTTCCAGTAACTTTCCCGCAGGGAACTTACGATTACGCCGGTGTTAGGACCGTCACTTGCGCAGTTTAAAAACTGGCCGTTTCCGATATAAATACCTACATGGCTTGGTTCTTCTGTTCCTGTTGTCCTGAAAAAGACCAGATCACCTGCTTCCCGCTCGCTTTCGTCGATGATTTTACAGAATTTGTACATGTTTTTTACCATGCGCGGAAGCTGATAGCCGATGGACTCGCGGCTTACTGCGTAAACAAAGCCAGAGCAGTCAAAGGCGGCCGGTCCCGTTGCGCCGCTTATGTAGGGGCAGCCGATATATTTTTTTCCGTATTCAACAAAGGCAGAGCGGGTTTTTGCCGCTTCCTGTGCATTCAACTGGGCAGTCTGGGCGCATACTCTCGGAGTAAAAAGTAAAAGGGAGAGTAACATTGCCCATAACATAATGTGATTTCTATCTTTTCTGGTCATATTCATACAATTATTATCGGCATTTTTAATGCAAAATTGCAAATTTGTGTGCTATAATATTTTATTCATTTTAACGAGGAAGTTTATGGCAGATACAAAAGAACATTACATTCCATGGGAGTTTCTTGACGAATTCAGGGGAAAGGATTTTACGGGCAAATGGCCTACCGTTCCGGAAATGTTCAATATCACGGTAAAACGCGTTGGAGACAAACCCTGCTTTACCGATTTTGAAGGTCCGGGAGGTTCAAAAAATACTCTTTCGTATCCGCAGGTTCAGCAGAAAGTAAAACAGCTGGCTCACTGGTTTGCCTGGAAAGGAATCACAAAAGGCGACCGTATTGCAGTTACCGGTAAAAACTCACCTGAGTGGGGAGTTGTTTTTCTTGCCGCAATGTCTGCCGGTGCAATTGTCTGTCCGATTGACTGGGGTCTCCACGAAAACGAAGTTGTAAA
>JAEENG010000006.1 GCA_016283615.1 Treponema sp. | reverse complement strand
ATAAGTCAAATAAAGGAGGACAATATGAAAAAACTTAGAGGCATAATGGCCATTCTTGCGGCCACTGCTCTCATTTTTGGTACTGTTGCCTGCTCTGACGGCGGCGGTAATGACAATAACAATAACAATAATCCGACACCAACCGATCAGAGTGATCCGATTTCTGGCGGCGGCGGAAGCGGTACAAGTGACCCAGTTTCTGGCGGCGGCGGAAGCGAAGGCGGAGATGAAGGCGGTTCGACAACTGTTGACCCGGTTTCTTACTGCTGGAATTTTCAGACTACAACTACAACAGAAGTTAAGGCTGTAGACGCTGGTGGATCGTTTGCCGGCAAATATGTCCTTTCAGAGGACTATGAATACGCTTCTACACCAAGCGGTATGATTCTTACAATGGGTAAGGGCGATGCAGCTAACGGTTTTGTTTACAATAAAATTGAAACTGACAAGACAGTTGGTTCTGACACCGTTTTCTATGTCAATGGTAACACTGATTCAACTGCAGGTGCTACTATTGGTGCTATTGAACCAGCAGGAGACCTTGTAACTCTCAAGAATGTACAGGGACCGTTTACTGTAAAAGCATACGTATCGGGTAACAGTGGAAGTGATAAGACAGACCGTTATGCTTACATTAAAATTGCGGGAGAAGAAGTTTATGCTCCAAACAAAGCAGCAAATACTCTTCCTGCTCTTGGACAGATTCTTACTTATACATATGATGCTTCTGATAAAGTTGATGTAGTTATCGGTTGTGCAAAATACATGCGTATTTATGATGTTGTAGTTACAACTGCAGCAGCACAGGATCAGTCAACAGCAGAAACAAACGCTGCTTCAATGACTATTTCTGCAGATAAGGAAAGTGCTAAGGTTGGCGAAAAAGTAACCTGGACACTGACTGCAAATAATATGGATGTTCCGTCAACAGTTGATGTTTACGTAGATGGTTCAGGCACTCCGTTTATTACAGGCGTTGCCGTAACAGACGGTAAATATGAAATGACTGTAAAAGAAGCATGGCTCGAAACTGATGAAGATGACGACCCGATCGAAACAACAGTTAAGGTTTTTGTAAAATCAGGAGATGTTTCATCTAATAAGGTTACAATCACATTTGTACCTGCTGACAACATACCTTTATACTCAGATCTCACTCCTGTAAATCTTGTATCAGACGGCTATACAGCTGAAGAACTTAATTATCTCTTTGCTATGTCAGATGAAGAGATGGAAACTCTGGTTGCAGGACGTTATACAGATGCTGCATGTGAAACTCCGGTAACAGACGGTTACGAAGGTGACATCTATATTAAGTTGAACAAAACAAAAGACGAACTTAAGGCTATGATTGATGCTGCAATTGCTGCTGCAACAAAATACACAGTAACATTTGATGCAAACGGCGGTGCTTTTGCCGCTGACGCTACAACAAGTGTTGAAGTAGCATCAGGTCTTAGTGTTACATCGGATCAGCTTGCAACTATTTCTGAACCGGCAAAAACTGATTATACATTCCTCGGCTGGGCAACAACAGCAGACGCTACAGAAGCCGCTGATCTCTCAACAGTAACAATTTCAGGAGCTACAACTCTCTATGCTGTTTGGAAATCAAATATTGTTACTGCAGTCTGGGACTGGGAAGGAACAACTAAACCAATCGTTGCCGCAGAAGCAGATGCAACAACAGGTACAACTTTACAGAGTGGTGCTACAGGCTTTGCGACAGTAAATGCAGGTGGAAATGCTGTTTCTATCGTGGTAGCTGCAACTGGTAAATTGAGTACTCGTGACTCAGATGCACAGTTTAATAATGGAACTGTTCTTAAGGTACCTGTAAGTGCCGGAAGTGTAGTTTATGTTAAAACAAAGGCTGGAACATATGCTGTTAACGGCGTAAAATCACAGGCTGCTGAAACAACATATTCTGCTGCAACTTCGGCAGGTTATGTAGAACTTAAGGCTACAGGTAATGATTATATTTATAAGATTTCTGTAACAGGCCTTAAAGTTACAGATGACTTTACAGCACCGGCTTCTTTAACAGCAGTGCCTGCAACATCTATTGCTCTTTCAGAAACTGAAGCACTTGATAAAACAGTAGAAGACACCTTTACACTTTCTGCAGTTGTAGGTCCAGCAACTCGTACTTCTGCAGTTGTATGGGCAGTAGAAGGTGATGCTGTAGCAATCGTCAGTCAGGATGACTTAGATGCAAAATTTACTGCTGTTGCAGCAGGTTCAGCAACAATTAAGGCTACTTGTGACGAACAGGTTGCAACTCTTACAGTTAATGTAACAGCAGCGTCTGCTAATGCATTTAAGGTAACATATTTTGACTCTGAACTTACAGCATTCTCGGCTGCTGGTGTATCGTCTAATGAATCAGTGATAACTGCCGCAGATGCTGTAGCAACTGCTGAGATAGGTACCTTTGCTGGAGCTTACGGCACAGTGAACAACGTAGCATCTCATTACTACACAAATAGTACAAAGGCGACTTGGGCAAAAAATGGTACACTTCTTACCGTAACAATGACTCTCACAGCTGTACAGGATATTAAAATTGTAAAAATTACTGGTGAATGTAATGAATCTACAACAGGTAATATTAGCAGAACTTTAAAAGTAGGTAGTGCTGATGCAGTATCTCTTGGATCTGGTAAAGCTGTTACAATAAATGTAGAAGATATTAACCAGACAGTAGCTGCAGGTTCTACTATAGATGTAGTAATTACATCTACAGCTACTGCCGATATTTCTTCTAAAACAATGAAACAACTTTTCAAAGATATTATTATCACTGGAGAGATTGTTGAGTAGTCAATCTTGATTTTCATACCCCCTAAGAATCTGCGCTAATCCGCAGGTTCTGCGGGAGATGTAAGACAAAGCTCCCCGACGTGCGGAGCTATTAGCACGGTAAACAACAACGGGCTGTCCCAAAAACATGGGGTGAAGTGCACCCCAATTATTGGACACTTTAACTAGGCTGATTTTAAGGACTGATTCCTGAATTGTAAAGGGGTCAGTCCTTTTAATTTAACCTTAATTCTTTTTTCGTTGTACCAAGACAAGTATTCAACCAATTCTTTTTTGAAATGTTCAACAGATACAAACTCCTGTAAATATAAAAGCTCAGATTTTAATAAACCAAAGAAATTCTCCATTACCGAATTATCGAGACAGTTACCCTTACGTGACATACTCTGCCTAATTCCTTTTTCCTTCAGCCGTCTCTGATAATCATACATCTGGTACTGCCACCCCTGATCAGAATGGAGAATCAGATTTGTTCCATCAGGAATCTGTCTAAATGCCTTTTCAAGCATATCAACTGTTTGAGTGTAGTTCGGACTTTCAGAAAGATTCCAGCTAATCAATGACTGATCATGTAAATCAAGAATCGGAGATAGATAAAGCTTTGTTCCAAACAGATTAAACTGAGTAACATCAGTAACCCATTTTTCATTAGATTTTGTTGTGCTGAAATCTCGCTGCAAAAGATTAGGAGCCACTTTGCCTATCTGGCCCTTATAGGAATTGTATTTATGCTGGCGAACCTTGCAGACAATGTGTTCTTCATGCATCAGCCTCTGAATTACTTTGTGGTTTGTTGACTTTCCTCTGTTTCTGAATTCTAGAGTAATTCTTCTGTACCCATACCGCCCTTTATTTGCATGATAAATCTGCTGAACAAGTTCTCGCTCTTCTTTGTGATTATCTTGCTTTGGATGAGATTCTGAGTAGTAAAATGAGCTTCTTGGCAAACCTGTAAGTTTTGTCAAATCTGCAACGGAGTAATTCTGCCTTAATTCTTTAATGACTCTGATTTTTTGTTCTTTGAGTCTTTTTCCCGTTGTTTGTCTTCCTGAATTAAGGCAGTTAATTTTTTTAGGTATTCATTCTCCATGCGAAGATAAGCCAGTTCTTCGTCTTTTGTCCATTCTTCTCTTGGTTTGTTTGGTATTAAACTTTTCTTTGGCATTTTTGAACGCCTGCCTTGTTTCTGAAACAGAGCTTCTGTACCACCGGTAATATACTTCTTTCGCCACGCACAGATTGTTCCGTGATTTGTTATTCCAAAAATCAAAGCTGTTTGCAGATTTGAAAGATGATGCTCTTGCTGATAGTTTAACACTTTTAGCTTAAATTCTCCGCTAAAATGTCGGGTTGGTTCTGTAAATTTTCCATTTAATTCGTATTGGGATATCCACAGCTCTATAATGCTATGACGAATACCATACTTTCTTTCTAGAATCCTAGATCCGTAATGCTTTGTTTTGTGCTCAAGTATTATTTGCATTTTTAAATCATAAGAATATTTGGACATAAAAAATGCACCTCCTAAAATTGAACTTTATTTGTCCAACTTTAGGGGTGCACTTCAGGGGCAGCCCGTTTTTTTTGTTTATACAGAAATATTTAGTTCCTGACGCTTGTTGTGAGATTTTTACGCTGAAGGATCTTGTCCTGCAAGTTCTTTGACTTCTTGTACGGAAAGACCCACTGCCTGTGCGATTTGCTCAACGGAAAGAAGATTCAGCGCAAGCAGTTTTCGGGCTGAGTCTAGTTTTGTCTGTTTATTCATATCCTTAGCCATCTCTTTTGCCATAGGTATAGCGCGGCCTTCGGCTTCTTCAGCGACTGCCTGTTCCCATGTTATAAAATTCTGTCTCATCCGTGGATTCTCCTTTGCACGACTTACTTTTTCCTCAATGGATTTTGTAAATTCACTTGTTGCTTCTTCGCCACGCAAAAATTTGAAGAAAGATTTTTCTTCGTCTGAGGCCATTTTATCATAACGTGACGCGTTAAAAAAGACTTTAAAAGCCCGGTCGTCCAATTTTACTGAATTGTCCTCGCGGCAGATATTTTCGAAGTAGTAGGACGGAAGATTTTTACCGAAAGGATCATCAAGGCACAAAAAGATGATGTATGAATCTTTCAGCTGCGAATACTGCTCGCCCTTTGAAAGATTATCCATATCAATGACACTTTGATAGTATCGAGAGCGCTTTGCCAGGCTTTTATTTACTGTTGTCTGCATTTCTACGTCGAAGATTTTGTTATCACCCTTTGTGTATACATCAAAGCGCACGGATTTTGAATTGATTGACGGTTGCATTGATCTTTCCGTCTCCGGAAATTCCAGATGGTCAATCTTGATATGCAGCAGCAGTTCCAGAAGCTTACGGCAAAGCTCCTTGTCGCTTTCAAGAATTTTGCAGAACAAAAAATTGTTTGCAAATGTCAGATTGTCCCAGCTCTGGGATAAAAATTCACTTGTTTTTTCCATAAAGGACTCCTTCTCCTCACCCTATATATGTATTGAAGAGAAAGTGCAGAATCGGCAAAGAAAATTAATAACTCTTTGTTATACTCAAAAGAAAGTAACCGTCTCCCTCTTGTAAAGTATAGCTATTTTAAACTTGACTTTATGGCTATACCGGCCTACAATTATCATAACACCTTAAATTGCACAGGAGGCTGCCATGAATACTGTTCCGGTATACGAAGCAAAGAACAAACTGCCGTTTTTTTTACACCAGGCCGAAGAGGACGGGCCTGTTTTTATTTCAAGACATAACCAGACTGTGGGGGTGCTTCTTTCCTATAATGAATACATGCGGATTATGTCCAGAACCAGAAAGCGGACGATTCTTGACGCTGCTGCAGAATTCCGCAAAAAGGTTGACAGCACTCTCACCGATGAAGAAATCGACAGGATTTTTGATGTCAGGGACCACTCAATTGAAGGCACAAGCTGGGAAAATGACGTTTTTAAAGGAGTTTTTGACTGATGACAGTAGAATACAACGAAGAGGAACCTCATTACCTTCTGGACTCAAACATCGTTTCTGAGATAATTAAAAAAGATCCGGATTTCAATGTCATTAAAAAAATTGCAGAGCATAACAGCGACTGTGCTATCTGTACACCATCCCTGCATGAACTCCTTTATGGTTATGAAAAACAGTCTGACGGAGCGTATAAAGAATTCCTCAAAAAATTCATAAATGAGGACGTGAGGGAAAACTTTAAGATAAAAAATTACTCAGAGAAAGCCTGCGGCATTCATGCCCAAATCCGTGCCAGTGCAGAAAAAATTGGCAGACCAGTTCCTTTTTCTGACAGCATGATAGCCGCAATTGCCCTTGCCAACCACATGGTCCTTGTTACCCGCAATACGCGCCATTTTGAAGCAATTCAGGAAGTAAGTGAGCTCCAGGTGGAAAACTGGTTTTCGTGAACTTGGACATATCAGTCTTTTTCGCTAAAATAGAAGCGTACACGTCGGTTGCAGCTGAGTCTTTGCGGAGAATATATGAATTCAATTAACTGGACAGTTTTTTGGGGACTTTTGATTCCTTTTCTTGGAACGACTTTAGGTTCCACCTGCGTGTTTTTTATGAAGCGGCAGATGAACGACGCTGTTCAGAGGGCCCTGCTGGGCTTTGCGGCCGGTGTCATGGT
>JAEENG010000053.1 GCA_016283615.1 Treponema sp. | reverse complement strand
AACCGCTCCGGATCTTTCTGACAAGGCAACAATTGCTGCAGTACGCAGTTATATCGAATCAAAAGAAGCTTCAAAAATCGAAGACTTCTATATCACATCTGCAAAGGGCATGATCAGCAATGCTGCAACAAAGGGATTCAAAAAAGCATGTGACGAAAGCGAAGGTAAATACGTTTCAGTTCCAGCCTTCCCTCTCAACTATGACAACTCAGAACTCTTTGCTTCAATTTCTTCTGATGTAAAAGAACTTGCTTCTGCTTCATCAAACGAAAACTTCCTCAAAACTGCCTTCTCCCTCAAACAGGGTGAAGTTTCTGAACCAATCGTTCTGGGCAGCAATGTAATTGTTCTCAAACTTACAACAGTTCAGAAAGACAATGTAACTGACGACGCTAAAAAATCTGTAACAGACAAAATCAAAACAATTGACCAGAGCGCAAGCCAGTCTGCACTGCTCACAAGCAGCAAGGTTAAGAATGACGTTTCAAACGTTTTCTTTAACAAAATCATGAAAAAATAAAAATCTTTTTGAAGATAGAAGGCATGGATAATTCCGATATCACTCAAAAAGAAAACAAACCCTGTCCGGTCCAGACCGGACAGGGTCTTTCTATTCTATACAAAGACCGATACCTCTATTCAAAATACGCCGCCGACCGCTCAATCAAACAAATCATCCAGAATCTTACAATTCTTGACAACACACTGATTCTGCTGTTCTCACCATGTCTGTGGCACGGAATCACTGAATTAGTTGAAAAAACAAAATCACATTCAAATGTCCGTCTGGTTGCAATAGAAGATGATACTGCCCTTTTTGAACTTGCATCGGAGGGCCTAAAATCCGAATGGAATATCAGACTTATTACATCTAAAGAACTGCCTTCAATTTTTGACAAAGTGTTTTTATTCAAGCGCGCTCTTTCTGTCGACATGAGCGGCGGAACTTTTTTTAATTCAAAACAATATGAATACGACAGGATTTTTGCACAGGACACAATCGGACAGTTCTGGAAAAACCGCGTAACGCTTGTAAAGCTCGGCCGCCTGTTCAGCAGGAACTTCTTAAAAAACTTAAAAAAAATTCCGTCAAATCACAGTATCCAGGACTTTTACAAAAAAATCGAACGTCCTGTTGTGGTTTTTGGAGCCGGCCAGGGGCTGGAAGAATTATTGAATTCAATCCGTGACGAAAATAAAGATTTGAATTCAATTTTTGCAGGCGTTTATATAATTGCAGTTGACGCCGCCTTAAGTGCGCTAAAGAAACATAACATCACGCCGGACTTTGTCGTAGCAGTCGAAAGCCAGCTTGCTTCAGAAAAATGCTACATCGGAAATACCGATATGAAAAGCATTCTTTTGTGCGACATGACAAGCAGAATAAGTCTTTCCCGCAAAATCAAAAGTCCTCACGCTTTCTTTACATCAGGATACGACAAGGCCTCATTTATCGATGATGCAGAACACGCTGGTATTCTTCCTCCGACTGTCCCTCCATTGGGCTCTGTAGGCCTCACAGCGGCCTTTATAGCGCTTCAAATGAGGGCGTCCGACATCTATCCCGTTTTTGTCACAGGCCTCGATTTTTCGTTTACAGAGGGCTTTACGCATGCAAGGGGAACTCCTGCCCACAGTGCGCGCCTGTTCAAAAACACAAGATTTATCCCGGTTCAAAACTATGACGCAAGTTACCGCACAGGCTGCAAAAAAGTTATGGGAAAGAGCGCGCCTGTTATCACGGACATCACACTTAAAAATTACGCCGACCTTTTTAGCCGTTATTTTGCAGGTATTCCTAATCTTTTTGATGCAGGTAAATCAGGACTCAACCTGGGGCTTCCTTTTATTCCTGCCGCTAACTTTATTGAATGCGCACTTTCGTTCCAGAAAAAACTTAGCCCGGTAAACTTTATCAAAAGCTCTGACGACAAAACCTGTGCAACACAAAACTTTATCGAAGAACACAAAACAAACCTGCTTAGAATAAAAGAATTGCTTTCAAAAGGCCAGGCCGCAAGCCCTGCCCCGGCACCTGATTTACAGACAGAAATAAAAAACCGCCTGGAAAAATGCAGTTATTTATACCTGCACTTTCCGGACGGTTATGTCTGCAAAAGCGATGATTTAAGCTTCTTAAAACGCGTAAGAAGCGAAATAGACTTTTTTATCAAAGACTTAAGCTAGTCTTCCTTTTCTTTAAGAACTGCAAGGAAGGCACTCTGAGGAAGTTCAACATTACCAACCATCTTCATGCGCTTTTTACCTTCCTTCTGTTTTTCCAGAAGTTTTCGTTTACGGGTAATATCACCACCATAACACTTTGCAAGAACGTCTTTGCGGACTGGGTTTACTGTTTCGCGGGCAATAATCTGACTTCCGATAGCCCCCTGAATCGCAACCTTAAACTGCTGTCGTGCAATTTCGTCCTTGAGACGCTCGCAGACCTTTTTGGCGCGTGCCACGGCACCTGCCCTGAATGCAAGGAAAGACAAGGCATCAACCGGTTTTGAGTTAATCAGTGTATCTACTTTTACAAGGTCAGTTGTTCTGTAGCCGATAACTTCGTAGTCAAAACTTGCATAACCGCGGCTGTAGCTTTTGAGGCGGTCATAAAAGTCAAAGAGAACTTCGGCAAGAGGCATTTCGTAAATGAGTTCAACGCGCTTTTCGTCGAGGTACTGCATATTTTTCTGCTCACCGCGTTTTTCAGTACAGAGCGCAATGATTGAACCAATATATTCTGCCGGTGTGATAATCGAAGCGCTGATATACGGTTCCTGAGCTTCCCTGATTTTTGTTTCCGGATACTCAGTCGGGTTATCAATTGTAATTGTATCCCCGTTTGTCAAAGTACATTTGTATTCAACGGATGGAGATGTAAAAATAACTGCCTGGTCGTAGTCGCGTTCAAGGCGTTCCTGGATAATTTCAAGATGTAAAAGTCCCAGGAATCCGCAGCGGAAGCCGTTGCCTAAAGCAAGCGAATTATCCTTTTCGTAAACAAGGCTTGCGTCGTTGAGCTTGAGTTTTTCCATTGCGTCCTTTAATTCTTCATAATCATTTGAATCCATCGGGTAAATCGAAGAAAAGACTACAGGCTTAACCTCTTTAAATCCCGGAAGCGGAGAAGGCGCCGGATCATTTGCAAGAGTTACAGTATCGCCTACTTTTACATCGCTTACAGTTTTACAGCCTGCGACAATATAACCCACATCGCCTGCCTCGAGGTACTGTGTTTCTTCGTAATTGATTTTAAAGATACCAATCTGTTCAACCTTGTAGTCTGCGTTATTCGACATAAAGCGGATCGGATCTCCCTTTCTGATTCTGCCCTCTTTTACGCGGATATGAATTACAACGCCGCGGTATTCATCATAGTGACAGTCAAAAATAAGTGCCTGCGCCTTGCCGTCCGGGTCACCGCTCGGAGGCGGAAACTTTGTAACGATGGCTTCCATCAAATCATCGATACCCTCGCCTGTCTTAGCACTTACCTTTACGGCATCAGCGCTGTCGAGTCCAAGGTCATGTTCAATCTGATGGCAGACACTCGGAATGTCTGCCGAAGGCAGGTCAATTTTATTGATTACAGGAACGATGGTTAAATCGTGTTCCATAGCCATGTAAAGGTTGGAAACAGTCTGGCTTTCAACACCCTGGCTTGCGTCAACGAGAATCAAAGCCCCCTCGCACGATGCGATGGCACGGCTTACTTCGTAAGAAAAGTCTACGTGGCCCGGTGTGTCTACAAAGTTTAATTCATAATCACAGCCGTCCTTTGCATGATAAGGAATTGTTACTGCCTGACTTTTGATTGTAATTCCACGTTCGCGTTCAATATCCATATTGTCCAGAATCTGGTTTGTCATCTGGCGGTCGTCGATAATCTTTGCTTTTTGAATCAGGCGGTCGGCAAGGGTTGACTTACCGTGGTCGATATGGGCAACGATACAAAAGTTGCGTTTGAATTTCATCTCTGTCATTGTAAATTCCTTAGGACTTAAAAATAGTAAGGGCTGTCGAGCGGAGCCGCGATTCCCATGTTTATATCAAGATAACCCTTTTTGCGATTTTTTGCATAAATCTCTGCATACAAGGCTGTATTATCATTGTTAAAACTAATGTTTTTTATTTCAATCGGGTCGTTTTCAGAAAAGCCTGATTCATCAGCGATTGAACCACGGATAACTTCGGCAATCTGATAACGCTTTCTTCCCTGAGTAACCGCATTGAGTTTCATACCAAAAATCGGTGTAAAAGAAGAAGCGACAATATCATTTTTATAAAACTGATAACCCGGATTGAGAGGTCTGTCGGTCACATAAACCACAGTTGTCTTAACGGGACCGTCAGCTTCCGAGTAATAAGTTACTTTTACGGTTGATTTTGAAGTAATTCCCATCATAACTTTCTGGACGTCTTCAAGATTAGAAACCGCAATGTCTTCAATCTTTGTAATTACGTCTTTTGCGCGTAAGCCTGCCCTAAAGGCACATCCGCCCGGCATAACATAATTGAGTTCAACACCGTTGTCCTTGAGACCGACCTTGTGGGTGCGACCGTTGGATTCCATCCATGAGTGCTCAAATTTTCCGCCGTTGATCAAAACCGGAAGTTCTGCCTTTAAATATTCAACAGGAATGGCAAAATTCAATCCGGAATACTGTAACATTCCGGCAAATACAACCGCCTGAACTGCACCCTTTTCATCAACACACGGACCGCCGCTGTTACCTGAGTTTACAGCCGCATCAATCTGCATAACCGGTCCCGCACTGAACAGAACTCTGTCGCGTGCACTTACGATTCCACTGGTGAGTGTGCGTTCAAGGCCGATTGGAGAGCCGATACAGTAAATCTTATCACCTACGTCAAGGTTGTTGCTCGAACCGAGGGCAAATACATAAGGCGCGTCAATTTCTGCCTTTAAAACTGCAAGGTCAACAACACTGTCCCAGCCGACAACTTTGGCAGGAATACGGGTTTCGCTGTCCTGTGCAAGTTTAACATACAAGCGTGCGTAACCTTCGTATTTTGGATTTACAAGGTCTGCAATTACGTGATGGTTTGTTACGATGTAACCGTCTTTGGAAATAAAAAATCCTGAACCAATAACGCGGTCTGCAAAACCCATTCCGTTTTCTACTTTGATTCCCTTATCAACCCAGACAGTTACAGTTCCGTCGATGAGCTGTGATACTTTAAAATCCCGGCTCTTTGTTGACTCAAAACCATTTACGGTTTTATTGCACAATTCTTCGAGCTGAACACTTGATTTTGAAAGGTTTTTAACCCGTTCGTCATTTGAATCTTCGAGCGCTTTTACGAGGCGTTTTGCAGTAAAATAATTTTCTTCTTCGAGGGCCCTGTTGTACTGTTCGATGAGTTTTGTTCCCATCGAATCCACAGTTGCCTTGTCGTTTAACAAAGTTGAACGCCAGTAGGCTTTTACAATGTCCTGTTCTGCAATCTGATTGATTCGTTTGATTTCTTCACGGCGGACATCTTCCAGTGTGTAATCCGGCTGTTCAAAAACGGCTACGGTTTCATCAGATGATTTGCAGGCAGCAAGTGTCAGGCTCTGGGCAAGGACCAGGGCCGGAAGCAATAATTTAGTTGTAATTTTATTTATTCTCATCTTCAATTTTTTCCATAATTACCGGAGCGCTCGGCAAAATCTGTCCAAAAACATATTTTCCGATTCGTACGGCAAGCATTCGGTTGATATCATTCTCCACTATACTACAAACACCTTGAACGGTGCTTTGGTTAACATATTTTAGTATAGTTTTTGTATCTTTTTTTGTACCTGCATTACCAACCCAATACAATTCTTCGCCCGCAGCCTTAACGACAGAAAGTTCCCTATTTCCGTCAGTGACTTTTACAGGAAGACCATTTTTTAACAAAACAGTTACGAGCGAATTATGAAGCGGTTCATAGAACAATGATTCTTCAAGGAGAGAGCCGTCTTCAGAAACAGGATATTTAACGTAGCGCACATCCCACTGACCGTTGCTGTTCAAGTCCCAGGAAGAAATTTTTCCGTAACCCTCTGTGTATTCTTCTGTAAAGTCAGGAATTGTGTCTCCGTTGCTGTCCACCTGAATCATCTTTACGTAGAATCCGGTTCCTGTTTCGCCGTCGCCAAAGAGGTTTGTCATTATCTGAAGTTCGTCCTGCTCAGAAATGTAGTTCTGTTTCTGGTCGCGGCTGAATCCGTAAGTTTCTACAGTTTCAAAAAGTCCGTCGCCGTCCATGTCCACAGTTCTGAATGCAGGAAGCCCCTGAGAAAACTGTGTCTGGGCGTACATTTTGCCGTCCGCATAATAACGGCCGAGCTGTGCCATTCCATCGAGGACCGACACATGGATAACTGCATTTTTGCGCTCCTTTGAAGGAAGCTCGTAACTTGAACATGCATACAGAAGCTGCTGTCCTGATACATTCTGCACTTTTTCCGGAATAAGAGGCACAAAGAATTCAACACCGAGGGCACTCTTAAAGTCATTGTCAGGTTTTATATAAAACGGAGTCCAGTTCAGGGTTTCTGCAACAAGGTTGAATGTAAGCTTGGAAGAGTTTCCTTCTCCAAGATAGGTCGCCCTGGAAACGGAAGGCCATGAGCCGTATTCAATATCAAGTTCACCTTCGGTCAGATGAACGGAAACTGGAACGCCAAAATCACATTCGCAGGTCCACTCATTGCGGTCGTCCTGTTCCTTGTCCCAGGAGATTTTCTGCGGGCGGCCGCGGGTGTAATCAACAATCATGTTAAAGGTCAGGTCGCCGTCAGTATCGATTAAAATCTGACCGTTGTAAGCATTTAAATATTCGCCGAATTCGCGGATACAGTCAGGATTTGTAAGGGAAAGTGCGAAGGCTTTTAATACTTCAAAATCAACTGATTTATCAGCAAACTTGTAAAAATAATCGAGGGCCTTTACTTCTTCAATCAAACCTTCTTTGATTGCGGCAGCCGGATACATAGGTGATTTATATGAGCGTGCGTTAAAAGATTTTAACATGCGCACTTTCTGCTCGCCGGAAGCAAACAGGCTTGCATACATTTCAAGTTCGGAGCCGGGATTTTTGTACAGGGAAACGAGAGAAATAAATGAATCGGCGATTTTCTGATTGGCATCGTTTCTGCCGCCGAGGGCGTATTCGTACCTGAAGAAAAGTTCTGCAAAGCGTTTGTCATCAGGATAAATTCGGCGTGCTGCATCAACCTTTTCGCGTGCTTTTTGAATTGAATCAGCATCGTGCAGGTTGTAGTAAGACTTTGCACGGATGTACTCTGCGTCTGCCGAATAAATGAACGGGTCTCCGTCGAGTACGGCCAAAGCCTGATCAAATTCTCTTGTAGAAGCAAGAAGGTCAGCGTACATTACGCGTGCACTTTCTCTGTTGTAATCTACCCACTGTCCCTGAGTAAGCGATTTTACAAGCAGAGGCATTATTTTATATTTTGGAAAATTTAAGTTTAAGTCGGAAACGGCATTTATATACCAGAGGTCAGCAATTGAATCATCATAAGCAAGGCCAATTTTGGCGTTGGACTTTGCTTCTTCCCATTTTTTGTCAGCCGCATACTGCTCAGATAGTTTGAGATAACGTACGGCTGTCTTTTTATTTGCAACCGAAGCGGACTGAGATACAACCGGCAGAACACCGGCAAACGAGGTAAAAAAACACAATAAGGCAAGGACTTTTCTTAATTGCATAGTCTTATTCTACAATGTTTTAAAGCAAAAAAAAAGTCCCCTGTAAAGGAGACTTTTGTTCACTAACTGAAAAGTTTATCCTAGCGTGCTGGAGCTACGCTGATGATTTCTGATTCAGCTGGTGTAAGGATTGTTACGTTTTTACCGAGATCGATGTCTTTTACGCGGAATACATCACCAATGTTGATTGGAGATACGTCAACTACAACGCGTACAGGAAGATCTTTTGGCAAAGCCTTAACTTTGATTTCCGGAACGTGTTTAACCATGAATCCGCCCTTGAGAACACCGGCAGCAGTACCTGTGTACTGGAGCTTGTATTTGCGAACTACAGGCTTTTTGTTAGAAACTGCGAAGAAATCTGCGTGAAGTACAGAATCAGTGATGATATCATATTCTGTATCGCGGATAAATGCGTCGCAAGACTTTCCGTCTACGTTAAGAGTGATCAAAGTTGTGGCAGTGATTGAACGCCAAACTTTGTTAAACTGAGCTGCATCTACGTCTACTGATACAGCCTTTCCTTCTTCGTCATACACAACAGCAGGAATACGTCCGGCAGCGCGAAGAGCTTTTGCTGCTTTTTTACCAGTTTCCTTGCGTGTTTTTGCATCAACTACTAACTGTTCCATTTTATAGAACTCCTTTAATTTTGAGCGGTCATCTAAAACTAGAGTTTAGCCGGCCTCTCTTAATCTATCCCCCACACGGGGAACCCCACTTACAACGTATGCGGGGTGAATGCTGGGACGACAGGATTCGAACCTGTGGAATACCGGCACCAAAAGCCGGGGGCTTACCGCTTGCCGACGTCCCAATAAAAACAGTTTAACTAATCCTCGCCTTCTCCGTCATCTTCGATGACATGCCCTGCATTGTATTCGGCAAGAATTTTATCCTGCAATGCTGTTCTGAATTCAGGACTGATCGGATGAGCCACATCCTTGAATTCGCCACTGGCTGTCTTACGACTTGGCATTGCAATAAACAAGCCTGCTTTACCTTCAATAATTTTTACATTATGAACAACAAAACAGCTGTCAAATGTTACTGTAACGTAAGCCTTGAGCTTACCTTCCGCCGCTACTTTTCTGATACGCAGTTCTGACACTTCCATACAAGAAAATCCTCCGCTGCAAAATATTTAGGTCACTAATACGCAGTGACTCCAACTTTTGTGTAACTGCTCATAGGCTTTTTTTGCAGATTCTTCCGAATCAAAAACACCAAATACAGTTGCGCCCGAGCCAGACATATCTGACCATAAAGCACCGCTTTTTCTGATGTCTCTCAATGCATCGCCTATTACAGCATACTTTTGCACAAGTACGGATGTAAAAGTGTTTGCGAATGTCCAGTCCCTTACAGGACGGTTGTAGACAGCCTCCAATTCCGAAATATTTGGGCAGATTACTTTCTGATTATTTGAATAAGCTTTATCCACAAGTTCATAGGCTTCTTTTGTTGAACTATGAACCCCGGGAAAAACAAGAACAAAAAACAAATCGTTTCTCGCTCTTATAGGCTTAACAAACTCACCCCTTCCGGTTACTATTGCTGACCCTGTCTTACCTTCACTTTCTCCGCTGTGCAGAAAGAAAAATACATCGCTACCGACTTGGGAAGCAACACCGTCCGCAAGACTGTCTGTAAGTTTCACACCAGTAAGATAAGCAAGAGCCTTTAGAAAGTATGCGGCATCAGCTGAGCCGCCACCCAGTCCGCCACCTGAAGGAATACGCTTTTTGAGGTTAACCTTAACCCCGGCCGTACATCCTGTCAGCTGACAAAAAGCTTTGTATGTCGAAGAAATTGTATTATTCAGGGGAAGATCTAATTCTTCACAAGTTATACAACAAGAGTTATGTTTTTCGTCCAACAGAACATTAATTGTGTCACAAAGATTTATTGTCTGAAAAATACTCTCGATATTATGGTATCCATCTGCCCGCTTAGGAAGTACATTGAGTCCCAAATTAACTTTAGCAGGCACTTGAACCGTAATACCGCTCAACATATTTAAAGCATTTTATACAAATTCACCTCATAAAGTCAATTGAGTTCAGGCTGATTTTTGAAGAAAATTTCTATGTATAGAAACATAAAATGAGTATTTTTTATAAATTTATAAGGCCTGCCATAATTAGAATTTATACAAAAAAAGTCATAAATTTGATTGATTAAAAGGCTGTAAAAATTTATTATCAAACTGCGCTTAATGCGAGAGGAAGGGAACGATGTTCAATTTGAGTGAATTATTGGATGGTCCGTTCGAAGGTTCCGGCTTTTCGTATGTTGATGAATACAATGACGACATTTCTGATTCAGAAGATGAATCAGTGTTCGAAGATGATTCATTGAACGATTTTGAAAATGACGAACTCCTCGACGAATTTTTTGATGATGAACTTGATGATTCAGTCGATGAAGGTGCAGACGACGAATCAAATTCGGACAACAGTTTTAACGACGACTTTGACGATATGTAATTGCCGTAAGTTTTAATTGTTTAAAACAATTAAGGGAAGCAGGAAAATATGGAACACACACATATTTTCCGGCCTCCCCTTTTTTTTGCCCTAAGCGGCAGGTTCGCCCTTGATGAACTTTCCGGCGTGCCAGAGTTTTTCAAGATCATAAAAGCGTCTTGCGTCCTCAGACATCAGGTGAACTACAACCGGTCCAATATCAATAAGGTTCCAGTCATCACCACCGCTGGTTTTATTATGTGTCAGGTGAATCTGCATATCGTTCGCCTTAACATAATCTTTTATCTGTTTTGCAATTCCCTGCCAGTGTGCTGAACTGTGAATTGTTACGATTACAAAATAATCGGTCCAGCTGTTGAGTTTAGAAACATCAATTACACAAACATTTTCGCCTTTGCTGTCTTCGCAAAGCTGGGCAAGTTCAAGAGCGTTCTGCTCAGCTGTTTTAGATTCTGCCATTATTTGTTACCTCCTGAATTTTTAACATAGCGGCCGTCAAAGTCGCTTCCAAGAATAATAGTAAAGTCAACGTTAGAGTTTGACTCAGCTCCTTCAGATTCCGGTTTAATTTCTTCGTCAATAATATTTGTACAACGAATAAAGTCGCCGAGATTTTTGGCAATTTCGGCGTTACCAATGTGGTTGATAATCTGGGTCTTTTCAACATCGCTTGATTCGGCGTTGATTGTACTCAAAACATCGTAACCGGTACTCTTTAAGAGAGCTGCCGTGTTGCGGGCAAGTCCCTGTACGGTTGTTCCGTTTTGAATTTCAAGAACGTAAATTCGGTTTACGCTTGTGTCATCCAGGGCAACGAGAGCATTCGAAGCCTGTTTGACAACGTCCTTGATCAGCTGGCCGTCATACAGCGGAAACAAAAGCACTTTTCCGTCTACAAGCCGTCTGGAACCGGTAATTGTCTGCGGAACCAGGCGTTCGGCATCAACGTTCGAAATCTCGGAAAAGAGACTGTAAAGGTCATCTTCTTCAAGATTTGACTTGAGCTTGCCTGCATAAAGCGGAAAGCTTTTTTTATTCAGCAGTTGAGAAGCAGAACGATTGAGAGCACTCAAAAAGGCAATCATTACGTTCTGGCGGCGGTCATCAATTTCGCCCTCTGACTCTTCATTTTTTGAATAAGTCAGGTAGGTTGTAATTTTATCACCGTCAAGATTTACGGCACCGCTGGGCAAAAGCCAGCGTTCGCCTTCATCAGTTTTTACATCAACCGGAGCAGGTACAAAAACCCTTAAACCACCGAGCATATCAGTCAGCTCGCTGAATTTAGCCATATTCATTTCCACATAGAATGGAATCGGCTGACCGATAAGCTTTTCTATTTCTGCCTTATAAACTTCAATTCCTTTTTCGGTGTAGATAGCATCAATTCGGTCTACACGTCCAAGGCTCTGGAAAATAGCACCAGTATTTCCGAGGATGTTTATCAGGGCACCTCTCTGCGAAACCGGATAGTAAATAAAGATATCGGTAAACAGAACCTGATCCTTATCTTCCATCACAAAGAGAGTTTTAATTACAGAGTCATTTTTGAGACTTTCGTCTACAGTATCAACACGCAGTGACATTGCAATAAAGGTTGCAACACCAACGATAATTACAAAAATAAGAACTAAAAAGAGAGCACCCCTGTTATTTACGTTCCTTTTTAATCTCACTTTTTAAGACCTCCCGTCAATTGAAACAGTTCGTCACGCAAAGTGTAAGAAACCGCTGCTACAATTTTACCACGACTTTCAAGATAATCTATATTTTCCTGCAGAACACTCAGAGTAAGTTCGTTTAGTGTTCTAGCAAAGAGGTTTGCTCTGTATTCGTCGGTTGACTGCGGGCGTCCAGGTTCAATTTTGTCTGCGGCAAAAAGAATCTTTCCAAGGTCACAGAGATGCGGAGAAGCAAAGGTGTGGTTTGCAATCGCTTCCTTAATTTCCTTATCATCCACATCAAATTTCTGTCCGATTAAAACAGCGGCAGCCCTTCCGTGCAAAAGCGACGGCTTTTCTTTTTCGAGTTCGCTTACAGGAAGGCCGTCAAATTCAACCAGTTTAAAAAGGTCTTCGTCAGAAAATTCCTTGCACATATCGTGGGCAATTCCTGCAAGATAACCTTTTTCAGAATCAAGTCCATAAAGTTCACACATTTTTCTGGCAGTCTGTGCAGTTCTTACCGAATGAGCGTAGCGTTTTGGGCTTACAACAGTCCTTAAATATGAATCTATATCATCTGTAACTTTTTGAATTACCTTTTTGTCATTCAGATTTAAAGCCATACAAGTTCCTTTTTTTAATATAATTAAAAACCTTTTTACTTACAAGATAATTGAATGCCTTACCGGTACTGATTCTCCGGCGGATGTCAGTTGAAGAAAGCTGAACCGCAGGGTTATCAAGATTTATGTGCGGGAATTTAAAATCCTTTTCGCTAAAATCTTCGATTTCAGTATCGTAACCGCTTTTGGCCTGATTTGAATAATCCCTGCAGAGTTTTTCCTGCGGTCTGTTTGCAAGAATAATCTGGCACTTCTGGGCAAGCTGTTCAGCCTTTTCCCACCTGTCAAAATGAGGCGCAAGATCAAACCCGATAATCAAACCGATTTTGCCGTCGAGCTTTCCCTTATATTTTTCTTCGAGATAGCAGACAGTGTCCCAGGTATATGAAACACCGCCCCTGTCAATTTCGTAACTTTCACAGACAAAACGCCTGTCACCTGCAATGGCCTTTTTTACCATTGCAAGGCGGTCTTTTGCCGGTGCTTCGTCAGTCATATGCTTGTGCGGCGGAATAAAGGTCGGGATAAAAAGAATTTTATCGTAGCCTAATTCCTTGCAGACACAGTCTGCAAGAATCAGGTGACCAATGTGAATCGGATTAAAACTTCCGCCAAGAATTGCTATTTTCAACTTTCGCTACCCGGAAACTGAACTTCCTGATCATCATCAACGGAACGGGTTGCCAGAAAATCCGGGTTAATACTCGTTCCTTCTTTTTTGGATGTAAGGAATGAACCGGTTGAGATTTTCTGTCCGTTAGAGTCGTATTGTTCGCCCTGCTCTTCGAGTTTTGTAACAAGATCAAGAATTGCAAGACGGATATCATTCATACCCATGTGGCAGGCAACAGATACCGAAAGGACAGTTGTGTCTTTGTCTTCTTTTTTAATCTGTTCCATTACTTTCAGGGCACGTTCTTTTGCACCTTCAACATCGATTTTATTGCACAGTACAATACGCGGCTTTTTGAGAAGGTCTTCCGAAAAACCGCCAAGTTCATCACAGAGAGTTTTGTATGCCGTAAAACACTCATCTTCAGAGCAGTCAATCATAAACAAAAGACCTGCAGTGCGGGAAATATGCTTTAAGAAGCGGATTCCAAGTCCCTTACCGTCAGAAGCACCTTCGATAATTCCGGGAATATCGGCAATAATTACATCACGTTCTTCATTTGCACGCAAAACACCGAGGTTCGGAATTTTTGTGGTAAAAGGATACGGCGCAATTTTTGGACGCGCATTTGTAAATGCATCAAGCAGGGTTGATTTACCCGCGTTTGGAAATCCGACAAGACCGATGTCAGCCATGATAGCCATTTCGAGGCGGAGTTTGCGCTCTTCGCCCGGCTGCCCCTTGTTTGCAATGCGCGGAGCCTGGTTGGTCGGAGTTTTAAAGTGAACGTTACCCCAGCCGCCGTTACCGCCTTTGAGAAATACAAAAGGCTCTGCCTCAGTTTCTGTAGTAAACTCTTTAATGAGTTCGTTGGTTTCAAAATCGCGGATAACAGTTCCCGGAGGAACAGGAATTACGACATCTTCTCCGTCGCGTCCGTAGCGGTTCCAGCCCTGACCGTCTCCACCCGGCTTGGCGCGGAAAAAGTGCTTGTAGCGGATATTTGCGAGAGTACGCACATTTCGTTTACAGATAAAAACAACGTCGCCCCCCTTACCGCCGTCACCGCCGTTAGGGCCACCCCGAGGAATATATTTTTCGCGTCGGAAAGAAATACAGCCGTTTCCGCCTTTACCGGCCTGAACTTCGATTACCGCTTCGTCAGCAAACAAATTCATAAGTGCAATAACTCCCCCGTACATCAGGTACGGATACTTTAAAAAAAATCCCGGACACAGAGTAAACTGGATCCGGGCGTAAAATCAAGTTTAGAATTGATTATTCAGCTTTTGCTTCTGCTTTTTTAGCAGTTGCTTTTTTTGCAGCTGGCTTTTTAGCAGCAGCTGGTTTGTCAGCAGCAGCTGATTTCTTTGCAGCTGGCTTTTTAGCAGCAGTTGCTTTTTCAGCAGCCGGCTTTTTTTCTGCTGCAGGTTTTTCTGCCTTTGGAGCTTTTGGAGCAGCAACCTTTTTTGCAGCCTTTGCAGATTCTTCAGCAGTAACTACAGAAACAATTTTTCTGTTCTTGCGTTCTCCAAAAAGAACAACACCGTCAGCAGTTGCGAACAAGCTGTCATCTCCGGCTTTCTTTACATTGTCGCCAGGGAAGATTTTAGTTCCACGCTGCTTAATGATAATTGAACCTGCTGTAATAGCCTGTCCACCGTATACTTTAACGCCCAAGTGTTTTGGATTTGAATCGCGGCCGTTTTTTGCGCCACTACCACCTTTACTGCGTCCCATATTTAGCCTCCGCTATAATTTTCGTTTTAGTTTTCTCGCAGCTGTACGTTTTCGGGATATGAAGCCGAAAGTGATTTTATTCCGGTCCGGATAAAATCTGCCGTACATTGAAGCCTGGTTTTAACAGAATCAGACTCTTTGTTAACTGAAACGCGGAAAGCGAGATTTCCACGCTCAGAAGTGTCAGCAGTTAAAGTAACTTCTTCAATCTGTGAAAGAACCTGCATCGAAGTTTTTAACAGCGTAGTGACCGCCGCACAAACAATGTCAGTTCCCTTCTGAGAAAAACAAGCGTGTCCGTTAGCTTTACATTCAATTAACGCGCCGTCTTTGCCAGTCGAAAGTGTTACTAAAATCATTTAGCCAACGATATTCTTAACACGAACGTTTGTGTATTCCTGTCTGTGTCCGATAAGACGATGATAGTCTTTCTTGCTCTTGTATTTGAAAACAAGAACTTTTTTGTCGCGGATGCTGTTTTCTACAACAACCTCAACTTTAGCGCCATTAACATATGGAGTGCCTACTTTAACATTGTCTCCATCGCTAACCAAAAGGACTGAATCAATAGTTACTGAATCCCCTTCTTTTGCTTCAAGTTTATCAACCTGAATGAGGGCATCCTTTTCAGCCTTGTACTGTTTACCTTTGTATTCAAAAAGTGCGTACATATAATACCTCTTCAACGCCGCAAAGTGTAACGGATACTCTAACGACTAATTATAAAAATATGAGTATGATATATTATCAGAAAAGATTGCAGTTGGTCAATGATGAAAGCTTGATTTGAGGAAGTTTTATCGTAAGCCGTCGGAATACGGGGCTTGCCTGCCTGGAGCAGGCTGGGCTATACACCCTTCCGCTTGCGCTTCATTCCTGCGCTCATTTTTTTCGCTTCGGAACGGCTCCGCCGGGGTTACTAACGGGATTTTGGATTTATTATGAGCAAGTGAACACCGGTGATTTTTTGTTATCCAAATTTTTGTACCATTTGGATTAGGTCTCCCCTGAGCTACATGAACATGTATAGGTTCAAGAGGTATATTTTCATCCAGCCAAAAGTAGACCCAGTATGAACCGATTTTAAAAACCTGAGGCACTATCAAATCCTCCGGTTTGAGAAAACTCAAGAATTAAATGAGCTTCAGAAGCAATCAACTCTTTCAGATAATCTAATTCAGTTTCAGTATATCCATAAATATCTTTCCATTCAGAATCAGGCAGTATACAAGTAGCCTGTTTAAAACCAAGTTTTTCATCGGGAGTTTCAATCATAACTTTTACTTTACCATCCATTCCCATCTCTGAATGAACAATTTCTGTGTTATCGTTTAATGTCATAAATGGATATACCATTTTCTTATATCTCCTTGAGGCATTATATCATAGATGTTTGTAATTTGTAATCTTATTTTGCTTTTCAATGATGATTCTTACAAATCCGCCGTATATTCAGAACATCCCCAAAAAGTGTCTAACTTTGGGAGCGATTCACTTTGCTGGGCCCAAGCCCCCGCAAAGGCCCAGGTTTATCTCAGTAAAAACCTTTCGGAGTTACAAACTGATAGGATTTGAATTCTATGGCTGGCGATTATTTATATTCTGCCATTAATAAATTCTTGCATTAAAAAATTATTGACCTTTGTCTGCCAACCTTTTCCAAAGGTTCTGAAGTGGTCAACAAGGACTTTATTAAAACGAATTGAAACTTGCTCCCGAACAGGCTTGTAATATTCAGGATGAACAGGCTTAAAACCTTCGAGGGTAGTTATTTCTGGAATTTCTGACAAATCAATTTCATTGTCTGGAACCGCATTTGTCTCGTTAATTTTAATAATTTCCTTCAAATTGTCCATAATAAAGCCTCCTTTCATTTGATGTTGCATATCGTGCAGAAATAATTCTTCTTCTGCCGTTCTTAGGTGTATAAACCGTTACAACGACAAGCTGATTCTTTATCCTTCCAAGTACAATGAATCTATCTTCCTCTAAGGTTGAATTAATTTCATCATACTTTTCAATTGCGAATGGATCTTCAAAAACTTCTTCGGCAGTTTCGAAAGTCAGACCTTCATGTTTTTTTATGTTTGCAGCAGCTTTGTTGTCATTCCATTCGAATTCTTCCATACCAAAATTGTATTTCTTTTTTGTATGTCCTGTCAAGAAATTTTAATATTTATAGTTAGGATTATTAACCTGGCAGGCTTAACTTAAGCAGACTTAATTCTAAGCATGAATCGCACATTCTCTCATTTACACCGATTTTTTGACAGGGGCGAGGACGCCAGGCTAGGCCCCGCAACGCCCCCAACTAAACCTTTTAATTGTCAGAAGTTTGTTCCTTGTAACCGTATTTTATTAACAGTTCTTTTAATTGTTTTCCAGTCTCTGGAGAAATTCTCTTATCAGCAATAAACTCAGTTATCTCATCCATATATGTCCGTCCATAATGAGATTCAATATTTGGATCTGCACCGTTTTCTAATAGCAATTCGGCTAATTTCATGTTACCGTTTAACATAGCCCAGAATAATGCAGGTGCGTATTGACTAAAGGGATAATTTATATATTCTTTAGCATCAGTTGTTAATAAGAATTCTGTTAATTTATAATGACTTAATTTGCAAGATTCTATCAACGGATTTGAAAAATCCATTCCGTATACCATCTTTCCTTTATTATCTAAAGCAAGTTTTACAATCCTTATACATGTCTCTTCATCTTTGTCCTGTAAATAATACTGTATAAGAGAACTAATGCTTTCGCATGGAGCTATTTCTCCTTTCTCTAGTTTTTCAATAGCTGTAGCATCATTGTTAATAAATGCATCCAGATAGTCTTCAAATTCAGGTAACTGTTTTTCTTCGCTTTCTGCCTGTGGTAAACCTTTTTTTTCTGCCTTATTGCACGCTGAAAAACAAAAACCTGTAGTTACAATTAAACATAATAATAAAATTGTTTTTTTCATTTCTTCAATACCTTCCTTATTGTGTTTTGCTGTATCGGATAAATCCAGCCTAAATTATATTCCTTCTGACCAGGATTATGTACGGTGTAAGGATTATTTACTATCAGTTCATAATGATCTGGTTTACTAGAATAATCAGTACCTGTATAATAGTAACCTATTCCATACTGATAGGAAGATTGCTGAAAATCTTCGGCATTTCCATATCTTAAAATTTGCCAGCCATTTTCTTTTGGATAGACATAGTTATAGAAGAAATCATTGCCAATGAATGCAGATATAGAAAGAGAAAGCCCTTCAAAACTTAAAATATCAGCCTTTGGTTTCGTTATATATTTATTTACTTCATCACCGCTAAAATAATCGTTTACCTGTTGATCCGTCATACCAGATACTAAACGATATAAATTAATAACAGTTGTTCCATAACACAGGGCATTATAATAACCAAACCGCTGTTCGATTTCTTTCTGTTTGATTATTGTATCTTTATATGTTTTTTCTTCCTGTTTCTTGTTTGCCACCGTCAGCAGATTTCTCAATTCCTTTACTTTATCAACAAAACTTTCAAAAGCTGTTTTTTCTACAGGTGTGGCAGTAACGGCAGTTTCCTGTGCTTCTGCTTTTTGTTCAGTTACGGCATCAGTTGAAGCGGCTGTCGTTGTTGACGTGTTTTCTCCAATAGCTTTTTCAGCATCAGTTTTATTTTCTTCCGCGTCTTTTTTCTCTTCCGACATCTCCGGAGTTTTTTCTTCAGGGATGGTCTTTTCTTCTATATTAGTGTCTGACTCTGCTTCCGTTTGCTCACCGGCAGCATCTTGGGCTGTATCTTCAAGACCATTTTCAGCTATCTCTTCTTCCCGCTCCTCAATTTTTTCAAGAACGCTTTTTTCTTCAGAATCAGTTTC
>JAEENG010000052.1 GCA_016283615.1 Treponema sp. | reverse complement strand
TTTTCAGCAAGGCAAGCTTGCTGAAAAAAAAATTGAAAAGGTTTTATTATGAATGAATACATTTTTTATACAGGTGAAGGATATTGCGAATCTCCAAATGAAAATAAAGTAGAAAATTTTCAAGTCCTCGGTTTTGAGAAAGGTCAATCAAAAGAAGAAGCTCTCAGTAAACTTTTAGAAAATAATTCTTGGATAAAAGATAATTCCTATAATGTTGATGAAATTATAGGATGCCAAGTTATACGATAAAGAAAGCATAACAAGAAGTTCAAAGCCGACACGCGGTCAAGCCGCGTGCGGTTTAACTCATTGTTCACCCATTTCGATAACCATTTCTACTTCGCCTTCGCTGCGCTTCATGCTGCGGGCAATTTCTTCAACTGACCATCCCTGTCGCTTGAGCTGGATAATGTTATCTTTTTCCTGAGGTGTAAGGCGCACATTCTGTGGGGCCGGATTTTTCCTGACATCTTCCCGTGCAATTGCAGCAAGAAGGCTCAGTTTTTTGTCGATTTCTGAATCCAGGTTTACAAGGCGTGTTTCTGTACGGCCGATACCTTCACGGCTGTTCTGAATCTTTTCTACACGACTTTCAGTTTCTTCAAGAATACCCTGCAGTGAATTCAACTGCTGAACTGCATCGCTGATTTTTCCCCGGTTGCTGACAATAGCATCGATATTTTTCTGAACATCATTAATCTGGTCAGGCAGGTTGTTTACCTGGCGGGATGCGTCGTTAAGGCGTGACTCGAGGGCCTTGAGTGCATCAAAGGTCTGGTCAACCTGGCCGGCAATTGCGTCAATCTGTTCCTGCTTCTTTTCCAGGCGGTCATAGCGCGTTGAGATTTCGCCAAGAGTTTCCTGGAAGCTTCGGACGTTAAGCTGCATTCCCTGGAGGTCATCGCTTGTAGTCTGAAGTTCTTCAATCTTTTTGTCCATTGTTCCGCTCAGTTCAACGAGGCGGTTAAAGTCCCGTTCAAGACTGTCGATATGTGACTTTTCATTGTTAAAGTTTGTAAGTTTTGTATTAACTTCGTCGTTTAGACGCTGGATTATCTTAAAGTTTGCCTGAAGTTCATCAACAGTTCCCTGGAACTCTTCTACGCGGGAAATCTGCTGCTTGAGTTCAGAGAGCTGTGTTTCCAGCTGGAGCTTGAGCTGGTCGGCCTTCTGGTAAACCTGCATCTGTGCCGCAAAGGCTTTAACTTCCCGGTCAATTTCGCTCATGCGGGTCTGTAAGTCAGAAGCATCGTTCTGCATCTTCATTACCATTTCTGACTCGCGTGCATTTGTAGTATCGTTGATTTCCTGAATATGTGCGCGGAGATCACGAAGAGCCTTGTCACTGTCAGCATTCTGTTCGCGGACACGCTTCTGTGTTTCATTGAGCATGTCTTCGTACATTTTATTAAGTTCACCGAGGATGCGGGCTGAACGCTCTTCATAACCGGAAACGGCCTGTTCAACCTTCTGGTGAAGTTCCTCGATATTTGCAGAAATTTCTTCCTGTTCGCTTCGGCTTGCAGTCTTGAATTCATCAAGGCTGTTCTGGAAGTTTGCTGTAAGTTCAGCAAGTTTCTGATCTGAGTTTTCCTGAATGCCTGAAAGCTGGCTTGCAAAGAGTGACTTTGTCTGGTCAAACTGGTTTTTAAGCTGTGTGCGCCATGCACCAAATTCGCCGACCATTGCATCGATTCCGGCGCGGTTTGCTTCGGCCTGGTCCTTAATGCTTTCGTCAATTTCTGCGAGGCGCTCTTCAGTATCTTTTTCTGTTTTTGCAAGCTGCTCTTCAAGACGCTGGTTGTAAGATTCGAGAGAAGTCTTAACGAACGAATTCTGTCCTGTTGTAGCGTTTGCAAGTTCTGTGCGGCTGTTTTCTGTAAATGAGCGGATTGACTGGTCAATTTCCTGGATACGGTTCTGAAGGTCAGCAAATGTCTTCTGGATACCTTCCTGGAATCTGTCAATCTGGTCAGTATTTTTAGCCGCAAGTTCTGAGAGCTGGTTTTTAAGCTTTTCCGAATACTGGCTTTCAATCTCACGGCGGGCATTTTCGTAGTCGCCGCCCAGAACTGCCAGTTTACTGTCCATAGAGTTTTTCCAGCTGTTGAGGCTGTCATCGATTGCCTCTCCGCGCTGCTTCAGGTCATCGCCGAATTTCAATTCAAAGTCAGCAAGAACTGCGCTTACATTGTCGCTTGCATTTGCCTTGATTGAATCAAGATTCTTTTCGAGTGCGGTAATCTGAGTTTCAAGTTCATCGTTGTTGCGTTTAACGTCTGATTCAAACTGAGACTGGCGTTCATTCTGGCTCTGCGAGAACTGGTTAAAGTCCGCAAGAACTGAATTCTGTGTGCGTTCGAGCGCTGCGCGGAGTGAGTTTTCGAGGGCGTCAATGTCGGCGGCAGTGTTTTCAAGTTTTGAGAATCTGTATTCAACATTGTTTTTGTATTCTTCGAGCTGGCGGTCAACGGCAGACAAAAGTTCTGTCTGTTTTGAATCGTAAGCCGAGCTGATTTTTGACATTGCTTCAGCAAGCATTTTGTTGATAGTTTCGATTTTTTCCGTTGTTTCTGCCTTAAAGTTATCAAGCTGTGCTCTTGCACTTTCGGCAGTTGAACGTACATTTTCTGCGGTTGCCATTGCCCCGCTTTCGCTGTCGCTGATTGTTTTCTGAACCTGCTCGATTGAAGAAACAAGCTGGTTCTGCAGAGTATCAATGCGGCTGTTTACATCAACCTGAATTCCATTTACGCGGCTGTCAACATCGTTTTTAAGCGAGCTGACTCTTTCCTGTACATCTCCCTGAACCATGTTGACTGTCTGTTCAACATTATTTTTGAGGGAATCAACTTTATCGGTGATGATTTTTTCGAGAGAAGAAACACGGCCTTCAACACTGCCTGTAAGCTCGCTGACACGTTCTTCAACTCCGCCGACCAGACCTGAAACTTTGCTTTCTACGCCGCTCTGGAGTGCATCAACCTTTGTCGTGATATCCTTCTGGAATGTATCAACCTTTGTTTCTACATCGTTCTGAATTGCGCTGACCCTGGTTTCTACATCATTCTGAATTGCGCTTACCTTTGTATCAACGCTCGACTGGAGCCCTGTTACGCGCGCATTGAGTTCACCTTCAATTGTGTTGATTTTTGTTTCAACAGTTGATTTGTAATTTGTAAGATGCTTGTCGGCAATCTCCTGGAATTTTGCAAAGGCGGCTGTTTCTTTATCGTCAGCATTTTTAACTGCCTTCTGAAAGAGAGCATCATATCTTGCCTGAATATCGCCTGTCTGTTTTTCGAGGCTGGCACGGAGTTTTTCCAGGTTAGCTCCGTTTCCGCTGATTTCTGCCTGAAGGTCCTGAGCAGTTTTGCGTGTTGTAACGGCTGCTTCCTTGATTTTGTCGTCAAGAGCAGTA
>JAEENG010000005.1 GCA_016283615.1 Treponema sp. | reverse complement strand
AGTTAATTCAAATTCTCCTGTCTGGCCGTTAAATGACCAGCTGAGTTTTTGAATTCCAATAGTATCTTTTGCATAACCTGCTACACCAAATACCCCGTTTTTAACTTCGTCCTGTGCAGGACTTACAATCTGAACATCAGGTTTAGTGTTATCAATGAAGTAGAGGAATGAATTGATACCAACTGAACCCATTTTGTCTGTTGCCTTAAACCAGCAGACTGCGGCTCCGTCTTTTGAATCCTTTGTGTTGATTGGAAGTTCAAATGTGCAGACGCCTGTCTTTTTGTCTTCTTTTAACTTGATGTCAAAGAAGTTTTTGCGTCCATCGAGGGAATACTGAAGGGATTTAATTCCGTTACCGTCTGATACGGTACCTTTTAATTCGATTTTACCGCTTACAAGAGTACCAAGTTCCAGATTTTTAACTTCTGTAACCGGCATACGGCGGTCAAGGTGCCATGTTACCTTGTCCTTCTTTTTAGGTTTTGCCTGAGAAGAAAGGTTGTTGATATCAACACCGTATACTTCAATAGTATGAGGACCTTCTGCAAGTTCAGTTGTGTCGAGGTAATAAGACCAGAATTCTTTTCCGTTGGCTTTTACAGGTTCTCCGCCATCAAAAACAAGCCATACTTCTTCAACACCGTCATCATCAATACAGGTACCGACAACGTTAAGGTTGCCAGGAACGCGCATGTTTTTAATCGGGTTTGTAATTCCGGAAATTGTATAGTCTGAATCCGGATCAATAAAAATGTTGTAAGGACCGCCAACCGTCTGGTTGCCACCTTTATCTTCAGCCGTTACAAGAACGTTATATTTACCGGCTTTTTTCTTGTCGATATCAAACTCTTCCTGCCAGCTGTCCATCTGAGCAACATCTCTTTCATCAATATCGCCTTTACCGTGAGCGAATACAGGAAATGTTGCGGCGAGCACAAATAATACGAACAATCCTCTTTTTAACATATTTTTCCTCTACTTTATTCAATACTCCTATTATATAACGCGAATTTAATCAGCGTCAAATGTAAGAGTAAAATTTCTCTACCAAAACCTTATAATTCGTTTTTTTTATAAACTTGTTTTAAGGTTACAGTTATTCCCCTTAATATCGGCACAAATTCAGTTTTTAAACACACCGGAGCAGCAAATTTGTGCTAAAATAAGGTTTAGAGGTAATTTTGAATATGGAAAACGACGAAAAAATTCAACAATTGCAGAAAATAATCGATGAATCCAGCTCAATTGTGTTCTTCGGGGGCGCCGGCGTAAGTACAGAAAGCGGCATTCCGGACTTCAGGAGCCAGGACGGACTTTATCAGCAGCAGTGGAAATACCCGCCTGAAACGATAATCAGCCGGAGTTTTTTTGACGCCAACACAAAAGAATTCTACAGATTTTACCGGGAAAAACTCATTATCCGGGGAGCCGAGCCTAATATTACCCACAAAAAACTTGCTGAACTTGAAGCGGCAGGCAAACTTACAGCAGTCGTAACCCAGAACATCGACGGACTGCACCAGAAGGCCGGCAGTAAAAAAGTTTATGAACTTCATGGTTCGACTTTAAGAAATTACTGCATGAACTGCCACAAGTTTTTTGACGACAAATTTATTTCTGATTCTGCAAACAGTCCTGATACCCTTCCGCACTGCACGGAATGCGGCGGACTTGTAAAGCCTGATGTCGTTTTATATGAAGAAGGACTGGATGATAAGATAATAAACGGGGCTGTGGACGCAATTGCGGACTGCGACACCCTGATAATCGGCGGAACAAGTCTGGTCGTTTATCCTGCGGCAGGCTTAATCAGGTACTTCCGCGGAAAGCATCTTGTTCTGATTAATAAAAGCGAAACCCAGGCAGATAATATGGCGGATCTTGTAATCCACGACAGCCTGGGCAAGGTTTTTGAACAGATTACTTTGTAATAATGTCGTAAAGGCGGTTTAAGTCATCCTTGCTGTAATAATCGATGACGATGCTGCCTTTTTCAAAATCACCCTTAATCTGAACCTTTGTTCCGAGTTTTTCGATAAATTTGGTTTCTGCGTCAATAAGATCCGGGTCGCGCTTAACTTTCGGAGCAGGGTCAGAACCCTTGATTTTTGGAGCCGGGTTGTTCATTTCGCTGGCCATAACTTCAGCCTGATGAACCGAAAGGTTTTGTCCGACGATTTTTCCAAAAAGCATCTGCATTTCCATCTTGTCTTTTACCATCAGAAGTGCGCGGGCATGGCCTGCGGTAATCTGACCTGTAACAAGGGCGTTCTGGATATCTTCCGGAAGTTTAAGGAGGCGGACAGAGTTTGCAACTGTGGCTCGGTTTTTGCCGACCTTCTTTGCAACTTCTTCCTGTTTAAGGCCACCCAGTTCCATGAGGCGGTAATATGCCTTAGCTTCTTCAATCGGATTTAAGTCGGCGCGCTGAATGTTTTCGATAAGTGCTACTTCAAGCTTTTTCTGGTCGCTGTATGCATTGAGCTGAACGTAAACTTTTTTGAGTCCGAGAAGTTTACATGCACGGGTACGTCGTTCGCCGGCGATAATATAGAAAGTTCCGTCTTTGGCGTCTTCAATCGTAATAGGTTGAATCAGACCGTTTTCCTGAATTGACTCTGCCAGACCTTTAAGTTCTTCATCATCAAATTCTTCACGCATCTGATATGGATTAGGTTTTAAGAGTTCAGGGTCAACCCAGAGTTTTCCGTTCTCGTCCTGTTCGATTCCTGCCGGAAGCGAAATGTTACTTTTTGAATCTGATTTTTTTTCTTTTGTTGATGTTGCAGATTCAATTACTGCGGATTCTTCCTTAGGAGAACCTCCCATCAGGGCTTCAAGTCCTGCACCTAATCCAAATTTTTTAGCCACGGCGAATCACCTCGTCAGCAAGTTTTTCATAACTCTTGGCACCGGTACATTCCGGGTCATATAAGCAAATCGGCATTCCATGCGATGGAGCTTCTGAAAGGCGCACATTGCGTGGAATAATCGTGTTGAATACTACGTCCTTAAAATATGCCTGAACCTGGCGTACAACATCCTGGGCAAGGCGGGTGCGGCTGTCGTACATGGTAAAGAAGATTCCGTCGATAACAAGGTTCGGATTCAAAGTCTTCTGAACTTTTTTTACGGCCTGCAAAAGAAGGGTGATACCTTCGAGTGCAAAGTACTCACACTGCATCGGAACCAGAACAGAGTCTGCGGCAGTAAGTCCGTTCAAAGTCAAAATTCCGAGTGACGGCGGACAGTCGATTAAAATGTAGTCGTAAATTTCTTTGTAAGGAGCAATTGCCTTTTTTAAGAAGAACTCACGGTCCTCTTCTTCGATAAGTTCGATGGTAGCACCGGCCAGGTCGATAGAGGCACTGATTGCGTCCAGATTTTCGATAGGAGTATGTTTAACGGCTTCTTCTGCGCTGCAATTTCCGGCCAGTAATTCGTAAACTGTAGGCTTGTCTTTAGAAACACCCACGCCAGAAGACATGTTTCCCTGAGAGTCAAAATCTACGAGGAGAATTTTTTTACCGGCTTTTGCCATATAGGCACCGATGTTAATTGCAGATGTGGTTTTACCCACTCCTCCCTTCTG
>JAEENG010000004.1 GCA_016283615.1 Treponema sp. | reverse complement strand
CCCTTACAGTTCTTGCCGCAATAAAGGCTTTTATCCGCCTCGTTGTAACCCTCGTAAGCGGACCGTATGTGATACTGATTCTTGCCATTGCAGGTCTTTTAGTATTTGGAATCAGCTTTTTTGTTGCCAATAAAATCTATCATGATGTCCTTCTTCTTGTTGAACCTGTCCTTGAACGCCTTTTGTCTACCGGAAAAAACTCAGTTTATCCGTCCATTTTTTATTATACCTGCCAGCTTGTGTGCATAAGTATCATCCTTTTGTACAGCGCCGTCCGCGAAACTCAGGTACAGAAAACTGCCCTTTTATCGTAATTATAACTTTTTAAATAGAACATTGTTTTTCATATTATTTATGTTAGAATTTCGAAATACACCAAATTTTTCCAGAGGTACACAATATGGAATTAAAACAGCGTGGTTCATTATTTGTAAAAATTTTAGGCGGTTATATCATTGCGGTTCTTGCTATTGTGATTCTGACTTTTATTATTATCCGTTCATCCCAAGGTTTTTCAGATAAGGCGGAATTTGTAGACAGTACGATTCTCCCAAATACGCTCAAGGCAAAGGATCTGCAGCTTCATGTAATTCAGGTACAGCAGTGGCTTACAGATATTTCTGCAACCCGCGGGGCTCCGGGCTATGATGACGGCTTTGACGAAGCAAAAACACATGCCGAAGCATTTACCGCAATTGTAAATGAATTCAAGGATTTCTATAAAAGTCATAATGATGGTGCAAAAGTTGCCTCCCTTGAATCCATGCAAAAAGCGTTTGACGGTTATTATGCCATGGGTCAGGAAATGGCTCATGCTTACATTAAATACGGACCTGTAGAAGGCAATAAAATTATGGAAGATTTTGACCCGTATGCAGAAGAAATTGATGAACTTGTAACGGCTTTTGTTGATGATTTGAGCTTAATGCTGGTAAACAATATTAATTCAATTGCTTCCGATTCAAAAGCCCTTGTATCCCGCACGGGAATCATCAGTATTATTGATACCATCATTTTATTTGTTCTTGGAATCATCATTTCCATGGGAATCGTTAAGCCGATTAAACGCGTTGTTGCTATTCTCAAGGATATCAGCGAAGGAGAGGGAGACCTTACCAGAAGTATTGAAGTAAATTCAGCGGACGAAATCGGTCTTATGGCACGTTACTTTAACGAAACATTCTCAAAAATCAGAAATCTCGTAAGTATCGTACAGACACAGTCGCAGAATCTCGGAGCCTGCGGAAGTAACCTTGCCTCAAACATGACAGAAACCGCGGCCGCTATCAATCAGATTTCTGCCAACATCAAGAGCATTCAGAACCAGACAGTTAACCAGAGCGCAAGTGTTTCAGAAACAAGCGCCACTATGGAACAGATTTCTGCCGGAATCGATAAACTTAATTCGCTCATCAAGGAACAGTCTGCAAACATCAATGATTCTTCAACAGAAATCGGCAAACTGATCCGTCATATTGAAGAATCAACAGAAACTTTGACAAAAAACAACGAAAACATCGAGCACCTTACAGAAACTTCTGAGCTCGGTAAAGTTGCCCTGCAGCAGATTACAGGTGCGATTGAAGAAGTTCAGGTTGAATCCCAGGGCCTGCGCGAAATCAGTGCCGTTATTCAAAGCATTGCCGAAGAAACAAACCTTCTTGCGATGAACGCGGCAATCGAAGCGGCACATGCCGGCGAAAGCGGTAAGGGTTTTGCCGTTGTAGCTGCCGAAGTCCGAAAACTTGCAGAGTCTTCAACCAAGCAGACAAAGACAATTGAAGCTGCCCTTCAAAAAATTACAGTTTCGATTGAAGAAGTAACAAAGCATGCTCAGGACGTTGTCGAAAAATTCCGTCTCATCGAAAAAGAAGTAAGTACTGTTTCTAAACAGGAATCTACAATCCTTAAGACGATGGAAGAGCAGACAGCCAACAGCCGTAAGGTAATGGACTCGATGAATATAATCAACGACATTACCAAAAAAGTTCAGCAGAGCTCTGTAGAAATGCTTGAAGGCAGCCGTCAGATTTCAAAAGAAGCCCAGAACATGAATATAATCACCCAGGAAATCAACGGCGGTATGACCGAAATGGCAACCGGTGCCGATCAGATTACTGAGGCAGTTGCTACAGTAAACGGCCTGACCGAAGACACTAAAAACAGCATTGCGTCTCTCACAACTGAAGTTCACAAGTTTAAGGTGTAAAAACTGTTTACCTGTGCG
>JAEENG010000051.1 GCA_016283615.1 Treponema sp. | reverse complement strand
CAAATCCTGCCTTGTAAGCCTTAACGCGGGCAACCATAGCTGCCTGATTTTCTATTGTCTGAGAACCAAAAATGAAGGAAATGCCGCCTTCCTTTGCAAGAGCAACGGCAAGCTTATCATCAGAAACCGCCTGCATAACAGCCGAAGTCATCGGAATGTTCATTGTAAGCGGACACTTTTCGCCGGCCTTCTTGTTGTAGCGGACAACAGGTGTCTGCAGCGAAACATTAGCAGGAATGCAGTCAGGTCCGGTGTAGCCCGGAACTAAAAGATACTCATCAAAAGTGTGCGACGGTTCTTCAAAAATGTAAGCCATTTGGTTCTCCTTATAAAATCTGAATAAAAATATTAATCGAGAATTATAGCACAAGATTAAAAAAGATGGAAGTATCTACGTTATCCCAAACTCGATTCAGAATGACGGATTATTAAGAGTTTTTGTATTCGAGCACCGAAAGCAGGTAATTTACCAGCACCTGATAATACGACTTTTCTGCAGCTATATATTTTTCGTCCTGAGCCCTAAGCTCATCTACGGTGATAAGCCCGTCATTAAAACACTTCTGTTCGCTTTCATAGAGTTTTTTCTGCAGGTTAAGCAGCTCGTCTGCCTTTTGTACAGATTTTTTATAAATGTCTATGGTAGTGGCCAGATTTTTTACATAAGTGATTTTTTCAACATTCTGCGGGTCCACCTTAAGTCTTTCAATCGGCGGAAGTGACTCCAGCCTTTTAAGTGAAAAAGGCTGCTTTTCCGGTGGTGTAATAAGGTTTTCGTCATAAACCCCTAATTCAATCATCATCTCCACCCTTGCATTCAGGTACTGAATCTGAGCCTCATCTACCTTGCGCTGATTTTCCAGGGCATAAACCTGCATTGTAAGTAAATCATTTTTAGAACGGAGTCCTGCCTGAACAAGCGGCTCCATGCTTTTATTGCGTTCTTGTATTTTTTTCTGAAGACTGGTCAAAAGCTGATAGTTATTATATGTAAGAAAATAGTTGTAATACTTTTTAGAAACAGTAAGTGTTATTTCATTAGTCTGAAGATTCTGATCTGTTCTATTTAATATCGCCAGATTAATAGCCTGCCCCAGAGTAAGAGCATTCAGGCAAAGCGGAAAAAAGACAAGAATTGCAATCAGCAAAACAGTATGCTTTTTAAGTAATTTTCTCTCCATAAATCCAAGTATATTCTAACTTAAACGAAAAAACTAGTTCATTATACTGAATGACACAAAGTTTCTTTTATGATATATTAGGGAAGTAAAAGCGCTGAGATGATTCGTCGGTACTTTTGCCTGCGGCCGAAGGTCGCTGCATTCTTTATCTTTATTTTCGTGATGATTCAACGAAAAGGAGAAAATCCATGAACGTAGTAGTTATGGGTGCCCAGTGGGGCGATGAAGGCAAGGGAAAAATCGTAGACTACCTTGCACAGGATGCAAAATACGTTGTTCGTTTTGCGGGCGGCGCTAATGCAGGTCACACAATCGTAGTAGATGGAAAGAAGTATGCTCTCCATCAGGTTCCGTCTGGAATCCTCTACCCTGAAAAATCAGTTTTCCTTGGTAGCGGAATGGTAATTGACCCTGAAGCTCTTTTCAAAGAACTCCAGATGCTCAAGGACAACGGCATTGACTGGGAAGGACGCGTATTCATTTCTGACCGCGCTCACCTTACACTTCCTGGATACCGCGAAATGGATAAGGCTCGCGACGCAGCTCGTAAGCGCCCTATCGGTACAACAGGCCGCGGAATCGGAACTACTTATTCTATGAAATCTGAACGCGACGGTATCCGCCTTGCAGACCTTGACTGGGATGAAAAGTGGAACGACCTCGACGATGCAGACAAGAAATTCCTTGAACAGTTCAAAGACAAGTTGATTTCTATGCGCGTGAACATCGCTGCAAAAATGTACGAGTTCCGCAATGACAATATTCTTTTCGAAGGTGCACAGGGCGCTATGCTCGACCTGGACTCAGGTACATATCCATATGTATCTTCTGGAGCTTCATGTTCAGCTGGTGCTGCTACAGGTTCTGGAATTGGTCCTAAGGCCCTCGACAAGATTTACGGTGTATTCAAGGCTTATGAAACTCGTGTAGGAAACGGTCCTATGCCATCTGAGTTTGATGCAGATACAGAAGGCGAACTTTGTGATTACGTTCGTAACACAGGTAACGAATTCGGTGTAACAACAGGACGTCCACGCCGCTGTGGTTACCTCGACCTCGTAGCTCTCCGCTATGCATGTCACGTAAACTCAATCGACAACCTTGTTCTTACTCACCTTGATATTTATGATGATATGAATGAAATTGAAGCTTGTGTTGCTTACAACATCGATGGAAAAATCGTAACAGACTTCCCTGCTTCAATTCCAGAACTCAACCGCGCAAAACCAGTTCTTCAGAAGTTTGAAGGATGGAAGGCAGACATCACAAAGTGTACATCTTACAAGAAGCTTCCAAAGGCTGCCCGCGAATACGTTGAATTTATTGAAGACTTCACAGGTACAAAAGTTGGTATCGTTTCTGTAGGTGCAGACCGCAATCAGACTTTTGTTCGCGAGAAGATCTGGCGCTAACACGAGGCCGCAGTGAAAAGAATAAAATACATCACAGTTTTCTTCACCATTCTTTTCACTGTGCTCCTTACTGCCTGCGGGACTACATCTAAAATCATAGCTGAGCCCGCAGAAAACCAGCCCACCGCACAGGCTCCCGAAACTGAGCCGCAGCACAAAAATCACGATAAAAATACAATTAACCTTCTTTTTGCCGGCGACATTATGGCGCACTCGGTAAATTACTATATCACAACTTATTCAAAAATCTGGCGCGATGTAAAATATCTGATTGAAGAACCAGACCTTGCCTTTGCAAATATTGAAGCGCCGATAGACACAACTCGGGAAGCCTCATCTTACCCGAACTTTAATATGACTCAAAAATACGTTCAGGCCGCAGTAGACGCAGGCTTTGATGTATTTTCACTTTGCAACAATCACTCGAATGACCAGTATAAAAACGGCATTCTTGAAACCATAAAAACAACTAAGGCAATTACTCAGGACACTCTGGATCAGACCGGACATCAGGTTTACTTTTCCGGCCTTAAAAACTCTCCGGAGGCAGCCCTTACCTATAATTATTTTGAAGCCAATTCCTGGAAAATTCTTTTTCTGCCAATTACAGAATTATTGAACAGACCAGATGCTTCAGACTATATCAATTTTATAAAACCTGATGATGACTCGCGCAAAGCCTTTCAGAAATATGTCGCAGACCTTCGCGCGGCTAATCCCTGTG
>JAEENG010000050.1 GCA_016283615.1 Treponema sp. | reverse complement strand
AGACTGCGCTCGCTTGCAAGCCAGTTCAACAGCGGAACGGCCTACCTTTATCGCGACGAAGTAAAAAAATCCTGCAAAATCACGGACTTTGACGTAAAAAATTATCATCCGTCCTTTAACGAAAATCTTTTTAAAACCTATGCAGCATCCTTTGGAGCCGAAATTATAATCAAAACACGCTGTGCCGGAAGCCCTGACAAGGCCTTTTATTATTTTAACGGCCTGCTCGACGGCATGGAATTAAGTTCAGAAAATGACAGCAGACTCGGTCTTATCCGCTTTTTATGGCGCTATATGGAACTTTTAGGCGTCCGCCCCGACACATCCGGCTGCTGTAAATGCGGGCAGTCTTTTTTAACTGGCAAAATCGCGCCGGATGCAGTAGAATATATAGCATCATACAGCGAAATCGATAACGGTTTTTTGTGCACGGATTGCATGGCATTAAAAAATCAAAGATTCATCTTATCAAGACACGCAGTTACCTATTTGCAGGCAACGGCAGTTTTGACACCAAAAGAGGTACGCCAGATTCAAATAGACGGGCGCACATTAACCGAATTAAAAGATTTCTGCTACAGCCTGATCCAGAACGCCTGTGATTCAAAACTTCTGTCACTGCAATCCGGATTATCAATTTTGTAAATACAATTCCCCGGCAAAGGCGGGACTATTGGGAGGAATGCTATGAGAGCAACTGACATTATCATGAAAAAACGCGGCACCAATGCACGCGACAAGGACGGCAAAAAATATATAGCCACAAAAACTGAACTTTCTCCGGAAGAAATCAAATTTATCGTAGACGGTTATACAAACGGCAAAATCCCTGATTATCAGATGAGTTCATTCCTGATGGCAGTTTATTTTAACGGAATGACTTTTGAAGAAACCGGAGCCCTCACAAACTGCATGCTGCACTCCGGAGATGTAATTGAACTGCACGGAATGGAAAAAGACGGTCTTACAGGGCCTTTTATCGATAAACACTCAACCGGCGGTGTTGGAGACAAGATTTCGCTCCCGCTTGCACCGATTGTTGCCTGCTGCGGAGTTCAGGACCCGATGATGAGCGGACGCGCCCTCGGTCACACAGGCGGCACCCTCGACAAACTTGAGTCAATCGAAGGATACAATGTAAACCTGAGCCCTGACGAATTCCGCAGGGGAATTGCAAAAGACGGATTTGCAATGATGGGACAGACCCCGACAATCGCCCCGGCAGACAAAAAAATGTACGCCCTGCGCGACGTTACCGCCACAGTTGAATCAGTTCCGCTTATTACCTCTTCAATTCTTTCAAAAAAGGTTGCAGAAGGTGCTGACGGACTTGTATTTGACGTAAAATGCGGTTCGGGTGCGTTTATGAAAAACCGGCAGGATGCAGAAGAACTTGCAAACTTTCTGGTAAAAACCGCTCAGGCAATGGGTAAAAAAGCCGTTGCCCTGATTACAACAATGAGCACGCCTCTCGGCCGTATGGTCGGAAACTTCCTCGAAATTGAAGAAACAATCGAGTGCCTCCAGGGAAAAGGTCCGGAAGATGTTATGGAACTCACCTACGCACTCGGCGCCGAAATGATAATGCTTGCAGGAAAGGCAAATTCAAAAGAAGAAGCCCTCAAAATGGAAAAAGAAGCCGTTTCTTCAGGAAAAGCCCTCCAGAAATTCCTTGACAACGTAAAAACCCAGGGCGGCAATCCTGAACTTTTAATGAGCCAGGTTGGAAAGCGCCGTTCAAAATTCCACACGACTGTTGTGGCAGAAGAAGACGGTTATCTTACACTCGAAGCTTATAAAACCGGAATTGCAGGCGTTTACCTCGGTGTCGGCCGCAACAAGAGCGACGATCCGGTTTACGCAGATGCAGGCTTTATCGTTCACAAAAAGACCGGCGACGCTGTAAAAAAAGGCGACCTGATTCTCGATGTTTACGGAAAGGACGAAGAATCCCTTAAAAGCGCAGTAAAAATCATTAAGGAAGAAGCTGTTTCCTATTCAAAAACTGCAATCGAAGAGCAGCCTTTAATCGTAAAGGAAATCCGCTAGTATGAAAAAATATATAAAAAAAGAAGTCTCAAAGGACCTTGCTGTTCAACTTCACAACAGGTACGGAGTTGATCCTTTGACCGCGTCCATTTTAATCAGGCGCGGAATTACAGAAGGCAAAGACATACTGTACTATCTTGAAGACGACAGGCGTTTTTTACACAACCCTTTTGAATTTACATATATCGAAGACGCAGTTGACCGTATTCTGCAGGCTGCAGAAGAAGGCGAAATTGTAATGATTTTCGGGGACCGCGATGTTGACGGAATAACAAGTACAACAATTTTGTGCCGGCAGCTGCGCTCAATGGGTCTTGAAGTTGAATGCCGTCTTCCGTGCGGAACCGACGGTTACGGCCTTTCAATCGAAGCAGTTGATGATTTTTATAAAAAAAACGGTACCCTGATTATTACCGTAGACTGCGGAATTTCAAACAATGACGAAATAGCCCACGCAGCAGAACTCGGAATGGATGTTATCGTCCTGGACCACCACAATCCGCCGGAAATTCTTCCGGCCCCGGCTATTATCGTAAATCCAAAATGCGCTGACAGCGGCTACCCTTTTGCAGATATTTCCGGCTGTGCAGTAGTTTTTAAAACTGTATCGGCACTTCGTTTTGCACAGAGTGATTTGTACAAACAGGAAATCTGCCTCCTGTCCGCAAAGGCTTTAGAAAACAAAATCCAGATTGACTGCCTTAAAATCCAGAATCTTGTAAAAAAAGAATCCGTTTCTGAAACTATTGAACCTGGAACAGTGAGAATTTCTGACACAAAACTCATAAACTTTCTGATGGGACAGCAGATTTTTGTCTGGAATGCGGCAGAAACAACAAAACTGTTAAAAGAAGCCTTTGGTCCGTCAGTTGAATTCAACCTGTTTGATATCGGAGCCAAAATCCAGCAGGATATTCCGCAGACAAAGGGATTGAATTTAACACAGCTCAGCAGACTGTCAAAAATTGCAAAATATGATTCAACCCAGGCAACGGAAATGGACGGATTTTTTAACATCTTTGTTACCTACATCAACCGCCAGCTTGCAAAACAGTTTCCTGAAAATGCAAAAATCGAAGAAGAAGAACTCCAGCTTGTAGCCCTCGCAGCGCTTGCAGACATTATGCCTCTCAAAGACGAAAACCGCATTTTTGTAAAACAGGGAGTCCGTTCAATAAACGAAGGACACTCACGCAGAGGCCTTACTGAACTTTTGTCAAAACTCCGCCTTCTCGGACAGCCTGTAAACAGCACAAAACTTTCCTGGAACGTTGTTCCCGTGTTGAATGCAACCGGACGCCTCGGCACCCCGGAACTTGCACTCCAGCTTCTGATGGAAGAAGACGCCCGAAAACGCGATGAACTTGCCGCAAAAGTAATTGAATGTAACAACAAACGCCGCGAACTCGGTTCCGAAGCATGGAACATCGGAATAAAAACTGCAGAACAGAGCATCGAACACTTTGAAGGAAAGCTCTGCGTAATCATTGATGATCAGATTAACCGCGGCGTTTCCGGAATTCTTGCAGGAAGACTCGTTTCAAAATTCAA
>JAEENG010000049.1 GCA_016283615.1 Treponema sp. | reverse complement strand
AGGAGAAAAACATGGAATTGGTTTACAAATCAGATAACAATAAATCATGGATTGAAGACGAAAACGGAAAGCAAATTGCCCTTATTGAATACCCTCAAATTAAGCCCGGGCTTGTGAATATTGTTCATACGGAAGTTTCGCCTGAAATGAACGGGCAGGGGCTTGCAGGAAAACTCACTGAATATGCGGCTCAGGAACTTCGTAAGCAGGGCCTAAAGGCAGAACTGACCTGTTCATACGCCATCAGATGGTTTTCAAAACATCCTGAATATAATGATGTCCTCAATGACCCGGAAGCTGAGGCAAAAAAAGCTGCTGAACTTGCGGGTCCTGCCTGCGGAATTCAGAAAAAATAAAAACCACCACGCCCCGCCGCCCAAACCACGCCCCGCGCCCAAACCACCACGACTGCCGCCTCAACCACGCCTTCTGACTAAAACGCGCCCGCCACTCACAACTTTTTTTTAAATATAACAATCTTTTATAAAATTTCTTTGCCGGAAATGAAAAATCAGAGCCCTATATATAGTGACACGAAAAAATAATGAAAAGTTGACAAAACACTTGCATTTTTTTTTTTTTTTGAGGTAGGGTAAAATTTATGATTAAAAAGTTTTATTCAATTCTTTGGGTTCCGGTTCTGCTGGTTCTCTTTTCGTGCTCGCATGGGCTTAAAAAAGAGTATTTGCTTTTAAAAAAGTCCGGGCTTCCTCAGGAAGAACTCGTGACCGCTATCAGTGACTTTGATAAAGCGCATTACAGATTTTTTGATTCCAAGCTGGATCTTGGGGTGCTGGCGCTTGTTCAACTGGATTACGACAAGGCCTTCAGTTATTTTAACAGGGCGCTTGCTCTGCTTGATTCGGGGGAGCGTTGTTCCAAAACCCAGCGTGCGCTTTTGTATTCATCTTTGAGCACTGTTTATATAAGCAGAAAAGATATTTATAAAGCGCAGGATTTTGCAAAAAAAGCATACGAGTGTGGGCGTGCAGGTAAGGTTTACGGCTTTTTGTACGGGCGGATTTTGTATTCAACCGGTAACAGCGAGCTTGCCCTTAAGATTTTTGACAAAACTTATAAAAAGTATCCCCAAAATCTTGATAAGGACAGCCGCCGGGTTTACATGTATCTGCTTGCGGATATGGCCCTCTATGAGCGCTGTATTGAACTTATTCAATTGAATGCAGGGCTGGGGGATTATTATGAAAACTTCGGCACCTTTGCATCTGAGATTTTTGAACGCACAGGCGATATCGGGCAGGCCGTCTATTATTCATATCTTGAATTTTTATTCCGTAAAAACAAGCACCAGTTAACCGATGATGAATTCCTGAAAAATCTTGACCTGCTTGAAGCGGCCCTTAAAAAAGAAGGTGTTGAAAAAGGGGACACCGCCATCAGGCAGATCCGCTCCTTTTTATCAAAGAATACTGAACTTGTCCCGTGCGGCGAAAATTTTGTTTCCAAATACATTTACTATCAGCATAAAATTCAATTAAACGATTTGAGTCTTGATGATTACAAAGCCTTTGCCAAACTCGAACCTTATTTCTGTAAACTGGTTGAATTCTACCAGACCCTCCTTGTTCAAAGCGACAAATTCTTAACTACAAACAATCCTGCCGTAAAAAACATGTTAAAAGACAAAATCAGACAGCTTGGGGGTAAATATGAATAAAATTTTACTTTCCTGCGCTCTTGTTCTGGCGCTCTGTTTTACGGCGTGTTCTGATAAAGATTCCAGCCGCTCAGATTTTGTAGAAGCCGAAAAATGTTTTTCCAGAAAAGATTTTGACGGCGCACTTTTGTATGCCCGAAATTCGTACAAAAAAGATTCATCCTTTATCAATGCAAAAATTCTTGAAGGAAAAATTTATTTTTTTGAAGGTAATTTCGACGAGTCTTACAAATTATTTAAAAAAATGCATAAAAAGGTGGAACGCTCCCAGGATGCACTTTTGTATCTTATCCGCACCTGCCTTGAACTTGATAAACTGGACGAAGCAGAAAACCTGATAAAAGACGGTCTTAAATTCAACAGCACTGACTGGCAGCTTTATTATCTTTACTCGGTGCTTGAAGGAAGGCGCGGCAACCAGGATAAACGTCTTGCTTTCTGCAGAAAATGCCGTACCCTTTTGACCGCTTCCGAAAAGCTTTATGTGGAACTTGCAGAAATTTATCTGAGTCTCGGCTTAAAAAGCAACGCAGTTTCTTATCTTGAACAGGCAAAACTTGTTTCCATGGAGCCTGGTTTAATCGACTCATTGATTGAACAGATTAAAACGGGAGGTGAACTTTGAAATGTCCTCTGATTTCCTGCTCCCTCGTTCTGGGAATCTGCATGTTTTTTGCTTCCTGCGGTTTTTTATCATTCAAAACATATGAACTTGATGTGCTTCCCCAGGAAGGCGGAAAATATTTTTGTGGTAAAAGCGTGGACTTTGTCTTTTCGGAAAGTGTTGAGCATTACTACGCTCAAAAGGCTGTAAAGTTAATGTGCTGCGGTCAGAGTGCCGAGGCTGGCTTTGAGTGGAAGAACAACACTCTCTGCGTGACTCCGGAAGAAGGCTGGATTTACGGCTATGATTACTCTGTAAGCCTTGAAGGCCAGATGCATCTTAAAAACGGTTCAACCTTTGTGGTTTATGAGCGCACAAGTTTTATCTACGGTGACAAAAATAAAGTTTTTTCTGCAAAAGGACCGGCCGCTCTTGAGCAGGCTTCCCTTGATTATTCATTTAAAATTGAATTCAACAGGGCGGTTCAAAAGCAGGTTTTCAGAAAGTATTTTTCTTTTGACGCTTCAGAAGACTTTGTAATAGAAGAAAGTGACGATTTAAAAACCTTTACGGTTAAGCCTCTTGAATCGTGGCAGGTTAACAGGCAGTATTTCTGGAAACTCAACACCTTTGTAAGCGACGATAATTATATTCTTGACGGTGTGCTGAGCGGAACCTTTAAAACGATTACGGACACCCAAAGCCCGGAACTTGTCCGGCTGTGTCCTGTGTCAGCCGATAAGACTGTCTGGTTTGCTCCGGATTTTCTTCAGAGCGTGATGAGCGGAAAAAAGTGCATTGGTCTTGAGTTTTCAAAAACGATGGATTATTCAAGCGTAAAAAATGCCTTTTCGATTACGCCTCAGGTAAACGGCAGTCTTGAAGCGGCTGATGATGAAGGCTGTAAATTTATTTATTCAGTTACGGAGCCTTATCTTGCACAGGTTGAATACACGGTTCTTGTTAAGGACAGCGCCAGAGACAGTCACGGTCTTTATTTAAGCGAAGGTCAGAGGTTCACTTTTACATGCCCGGACGAGTATCTGAAAGTTACAGAAGTAAAAATCAACGGCAGCGCGGTGGATTTTGACAGGGATATTTTTACGCTTAAAGTGACTGATGACAGCGATGATGGTGGGGACGGTGATGACAGCGGGCAGGGTGAAGAAGCTGAGGAAGAAATAAACCTGAATTTTCTGATTACTTTTTCTGAATCTATTGACGCTCAGAACTTAAAGACTGCATTTGATAAAACAACGGTTAAGCTTGTTTTTCCGAACAGTGCGCTCAGCCCGGTTACTACGCACTGCCACTGGAATTCTGAGCGGACAGAATTGTTTTTTACCTGTACAAATTTCAGTGCGGCAACGGACTCGGAATCTGTTGTCTATCAGTTAAAAATTGCAGGCGGTACCGGCGGAATACATGCGTCGGACAATTGTTATATGGAGGACAGTGTATGCGTAAACTTTGTTCTTCAATAATAATGCTTGCAGTGCTTCTGCTTTCTTCATGCGCAGAAAAACTTTTTGATGAATTTGAAATAAAAAATTCCGGATACGATGATGACTGCGTTTTTGTGGAATTCAACCTTCAAGCCGATTCAAATTCAATTAAAAAGGCACTTACCTTAAAAAAAGACAATGTTTTGACCGAAGGCCGCTTTGAATTTAATAAAAAAACTGTCCGCTTTTATCCTGTTGACGGAATTGAAGCGGATTATGAGTGGCAGCTGACTGTGGATAACAATGCCGAAAGTGCAGACGGTGTTTCGCTCAAAAAGCCTTTTGTAAAAGATTTTTCGACTAAAAAAGACACTGTGCGTCCGTTTGTAAAATCGATAAATCCTTCCAAAGCCCAGTACGTGACTCAGGAAATTCCGCAGATTGAAATTCAGTTTTCGGAAAAAATTGACAGACAGAGCTTTTTTGATTCATTTACGATAAAACCTTCATTTTCGTATATTGTCGGTTTTAGCAGTGATGATAAGACTGTTACGATTTTGCCTGAGCAGGGCTTTCCTGTAAACACTGAGTATCAGATTACTGTCGGCGACGGCCTTAAAGACCTTCACAATAATTATCTTGAGAAGGACTTTATGAGCTATTTTTATTATCTGCTCGATGATAAGCCACCCCTTTTTACGGTTGAACTTCAAAAACCTGACGCAAGCCTTACTCCGGTTACTGACGGCGCTTTGTTTACAGGCCTTTGCGGACAGGAAAAACTGATAATTACATTTGACGAAAAAATTGACGGTTCAAGTGCGGCTTCTTTTATTGAATTTGGAGAAGGCCTTAGCGGCCAGGTTGAATTTGATTCAATTTCCAAAAAAATGATTACGGTCAGCCTGAGCGGCGTTGAGTATTTAAAGTCCTACGATATAAAAATCAAAAAAGGAATAAGTGATTTGTGCGGAAATGAGTGTGAGAACAGTCTGACCTGCACTTTAACCTTTGACAGCCAGAAAATAATGCCGGTTAGTTTTGTAAAAGGCCTTATCCAGAAAACTGACTGGGAAGGAGAAGAAGCGCACAGCCAGAGTGACACGATAATTTTTGACAGCAGCCTGAACTTTTTAAGCCTTGTGCTTGACGGCTCGTATTATGAGCTTAACGAGGCAAAACCCTTTGTGATTTATTTAATCTTTAACAGTTCGCCGGTTTCTGCGGGAGTAGAGCTTGTAAGCGTCATGCAGAATGTGGGCATAAGTTCTACGAACGGTACATGCAGCGTAGAACTTAAAAAAATTGAATTAATTGGCGCTGACGGGTATGGCACTCAAAGAATCAGCACTTTAATCAGTTCGATTGATTCAACTGAATACAGCAATCTGTCTATTTTTAAGGTCAGCTGTCTTTTTACAAATTCGCAGAAAAGCGGACTGTTTACACTGAGTTTATCAAAAGAAATATGTGATTCAATCGGCAACAAAATGAAAAACGATCAGGTTTTTGTATTCAACAAATAAGGAGGCATTGAGGAAAAATGAATAAAATATCTTTTGTTTTAAAAGCCGGGGCTGCAGTTTTTATCAGTGTTTGTTTGAGTGGCTGTCTTTCTATTCCAAAAAAAAGCGGCTATGCGCACTTTCCGCAAGAGAAAACCAATTATGTTGTGGCTATAAACACAGTGAATGTGGTTGTTGACCGCGTAAACGAAAATGATTTGAGTGAGCAGTTTGAACAGATTACAGAGTCGCTTATAAATAACGGCGCTGATTTTGAAGATGCAGAGGTTCTTAATCTTGATATCTGCGTAAATCAAAGGTCTTTTTACAAAGGGCTCGATAAACATAATTCAATTTATATGCTTTACAGCCTTACTGACAGTCAGGAAAACACGGTTTTTAAGCAGGGCTATTACACTTATACGGACAATGGACTTGAGCAGAGCCCCGTGCAGTACAAACTTTCCAGGCGGCTTGCAAAAAGTGTTAATTCTTATATTAAAAAAAGCGGGCGCTGATGAAAAAGTTCTTTTATGCGTTTGCCTTTTGCTGTGTGTTGAATCCGCTCTTTTCGCAGGTGGATTTGTACAGCGCCAGACAGGCAGCGTCACTTGCAGTAAATAATTCTCTTTCTAACCGCCTGAACAGGCAGGCACTCGATGTTGCGTACAAAAGTGCGCGCCTTTCGGTGGGGCAGTTTTTGCCGGCGTTCGATTTTTCGTGGAGCGAGGATGATACAAAAAAAATCGGTTCAACGGATACGTCGTCAAAAAGTTTTAATGCCAATGTGAGCCAGCTTATTTTTGACGGCGGCAAGGCAAAAATTGCGTGGGATCTTGGAAAGGCAAATGCTTATTACAAAATCCAGGAATTTGAATCTTCCGTCAATCAATTAAAGGCCTCTGCGATAAATCTTTACAACGAATGCGTTCTCCTGCAGGAACAGATAAAAATTCAGGAAGGGCTTGAGCAGAACGCACAGATTCAGCTGGATGTAATCGAAGAAGAATACAGACTCGGAGAGGCGCTTGAAACCGATTATCTTGAATATTTGATTTCGTTCCGCAAAATTCAGGACCAGAAGCGGCAGGCAGTCCGCGATTTTAACAATCAGCTTTTAAGCTTAAAGGTTCTTCTCAATTTTGATAAAGAAACATCTCTTGTTCTGCACGGTTTTGAAGAAAACGCTGACGAAGATTTTTATCTTGAAGGAAAGCAGGATAAACTCTGGGCAATCTGTCAGTCGGCAAATCCTTCGATCAGAAAACTTGAAAGCGAACTTTATTATCAGCAGAAAGAATATGAATTTTCCAGAAAAACTTATATTCCTCAGGTGCAGTTTGTTGGAGGAGTGAGTTTTTCGGGCAGTGCGTATCCGCTTTTTGCGCCGAGATACACTGCAAAAATCCAGATTGATTTTAACAATAATCCGCTGATTCCTGTAAGTTATTCTGCGGGAAGCGGATTTGAAGACGGCAGGCTTACGGACTTTAATCAGGGAGTTCAGACAACACTTTCGGCAAAGCCTGAGTATTTTGTGAGCAGGCAGTCCTTAAAAATTTCTTTGATGGCAAAAAAAGAAGAAGCCTTTGACAGCAGGCGCGCCCTTTACAGCCGGATCTGCCAGAAAATCAGCAGCCATGATTCAAATATCGATTTAAAAAAGCGCCTTCTGGAAACGCTTGAACTTCAAAAGCGTCGTCTCGAAGTAAGCCGTGAGCAGGTAGAATCCGGGGAAATTAAGCGGATTGATTATCTTGAAGCGATGGAACAGATCGCCCAGACACAAATTCAGCTTATGAAGGTAAAAACTTCTCTCTTAAGCGATCAGATGGAACTTGAACTTGATTGTGCCCTTGATTTTGGAGGTTTAAAAAATGTGTGTAAGTAAAAAGTGTTCTTCGTCTAGCAGGGCTTTGCTTTTTGCATTGTGTGTCTTTGCTTTTGCAATTGTGTTTACAGCCTGTCCAAAAATTACGGCCTCACCTGATGCAGAAGAGCAGAAAAATCTCAGCGTCAGAACATGTTCAGTTCAACAGAAAGAATTTGATGACAGCCTCGAGTCTTTTGGAACGATAAGTTTTAAGACAAAAAATGATGTTACGGTTCTGGTTCCGGGGCAGCTTACGGAGTTTACGGTAAAAGAAGGAGACGCGGTTAAAAAAGGGCAGGTGATTGCGCGCCTGAAAAATCTTCAGATGATGGTGCAGCAGAAAATGTATGAAAGCGAAGTTGACAGTGCACAGGCCCGCCTTGATCTTGTTAACTCGCAGATGCAGGAAGAAATACTTGCGGTAGAAAGCCGTCTTCTTTCGATAGAAAAGGCCTCGCTCAATATTAAGCAGAAGGAACTTGAACTTGACTCCCAGACAAAAAATCTGGAAAACAAAAAAAAGCTCAGCAAAATCGGGGGCGTTACTAAGAGCAGTATTGAAAGCCTCGAAGTTAATCTGAGTGCAAGCCGCACGGAACTTGAAATTCAAAAAAAGGAACTTGAAATGTCCTCTCTCGGCCTTCGCGATGAAGACCTGATAAATGCGGGAATGCTTGTAAGTGATAATCCAAAGGTAAAAAAAGAGCAGCTGATTGAATTGAATACGACGACAAAAGCAAAAGAAATCGAAAGCGCTGAGGCTGCCTTAAAAACAGCCCGCCGCCAGCTCGAAAACGCAAACCTCATGATGGAAGAACTTGTAATAAAATCTCCCTGCGACGGAATTATCGGTCAAAACTATTACGAAAACGGTGAATACATCAAGGAAAACGAAAAACTTACGACCGTAATCGATATTTCGTCAGTGTACGCGCAGATTTATATTCAGGAGAAGGATGTTGTTAAGTTTAAAAAGGGCTCCCGGGTTGAACTTGAAATTCCTTCATTGGACATAAAGTTAAAGGCAAAGGTTTCTGAAATTTCTCCGATTGCATCGGCTCAGAGCGGAAACTTTCTTGTAAAAATAAAAATCCCAAATTCAAACAGTGCGATAAAACCCGGAATGTTTGTAAAGGCAAATCTTGAAAAAACTTCGCCTAAAAAAATGTTCTGCCTGCCGCAGACGGCTCTTTTGACATGCGCCGATGGGTGTGCAAGTTTTTTTGCCGTACAGAATTCATATCTTGTAAAAAAAGAAATCCAGTTTGAATACGAAAAGGACGGATATATCTGGTTTACTCAGGGAATCGGTGATAAGGAAAAAATTGTTGATAAGCCTTCGCCGTTTTTAAAGGAAGGACAGGTGGTAAATATTGAATAAAAATCCCGTAATCGCTTTTTCCTGTAAGCATCCTGTCTCGGTTTTGAGCATTCTGCTTGCAGTCGTAGTTTTATCGTGTATATCTCTCAAAACAATAGGTCAGAATTATCTTCCCAAAACAGGCGACCGCTATCTTCTTGTAAGCACAGAGTTTGAAGGCGTGAGCGCAGAACAGATGAGAAAGCTTGTGACAGTTGTTGTGGAAGATGCGGTTGCTTCGTTAAAAGGTGTAAAAAATATTTCTTCAACAACGCGGGACGGCCTATCACTTATCTGCCTTGAACTCCACTGGAACACTGACAGCGCACTTGCCCTGTCTCAGTGCCGCTCCCTCCTGGACAGCGCGTATTCACTTTTGCCGTCTGACTGCAAAAAAAGTGAAGTCCGCTTTTTTGACGCAGGGACAAGTGCAGGTTTTACGGTTCTGATGAGGCCGAAAGATGATGACTTAACCTACGCAAGATATCTTGCGGACAAGGATATAAAAGGAATTTTACAGCGCATAAACGGAATTGCCTCTGTTAAAGTCGGCGGCGGAGTTAAGGAAGAAGTTCATGTGGTTGTTGATAAAACAAAGTCCGAAAGCCTTAAGATGCCCCTGGAAGGTGTGGCTCAGGTTTTGTCGTCTGCAAACTTTGATTATCCTGCGGGAAATATCACGGAAGGCAACCGGGAAACTTTATTTAAAACGCACGCACTTTTTGAAAGCCTTGACCAGATTGAATCGTGCCCGCTAGTCTACGCTGAGACCGGTCTTGTTAAACTGAGCGATATTGCCCGTGTAGAAAAAGGTTTTGAAGAGCAGAAGTCGTTCTTTATGTTTAACGGAAAAGAAGCCATCTGTTTTGATTTATACAAAAAGGCTGATGATTCTCCGATTGCGCTTTCCAGAGAAATAAAGCGGCACCTTCAAAAATTGAATTCAATGTACCGGGATAATTTTGAATTTTCCCTTATCCGTGATACGTCGACCGACTTAAAGGAAAGCCTTTTTCAGCTCGCGCTTTCGGTGGCTGCCGGCGTCCTGATTACGATTATTGTTCTTCTGATTTTCTTCCGTTCAGTGCCGCATGCACTTCTGGCCGGAAGCATTATTCCGCTCACAATGCTTTTCAGCGTATTTGTCCTTAATGTGAGCGGCCGGACGATAAACATTCTTTCGGTGTCGGGGATTGCGGTCGGAATCGGCATGGTTATCGACAGTACCCTTGTAACGATAGAAAATGTAATTTCCCGCCGGAATGAGGCCCGCAGAACCGGAGCGGGACAGGCCGGACAAACTAAGATCGAAGACCTGGTTGCGTCCGCAGTCACGGAAGTAAGCCTTTCGTCGGTGGGCTCAACGCTTACAACAATTGTAGTTTTTATTCCGATGTTCTTTTTGCCGGGGCTGATTGGAAAACTCTTTTTTGATCTTTCACTTGCAGTCGTTTCTTCAATCGGCTTTTCGTGCGTACTTTCTGTTTTTTATGTGAGTGCAGTTTTAACCATTTTGTATAAGAGTAAAAGGGGTCTGAATGTAAAAATACTCGACACGAGTGGAATTCAACTTTTTTATAAAAAAATACTTGGGCGTGTTTTTAGATCCAGACTGATTATTCCTTTGATTTTTGCAGCGTGCATTGTTGTGGGCGCGCTGTGCATAAAAACTCTGCCAAAAGAAATTATGAGCGCAACAAGCGGAAACTATGTTGAGGCAAAAGTTTTGTATCCTGCCGGAACCAGCCTGTCCCGTATGAATGCGGATTCAACTCTGCTGACGGGGCTGCTTTTGCAGGAAAAGCAGATTCAGGAAGTGTCGGTTTACGGAGGGCTTGAAAAGGACGACTATGAAAGCCTCTTTGATATTCAAAATAACGAGCAGATGCTTTTTGTGCTTGTAAAAACGGGTAACCAGAAACAAGCCGTCCAGACACTTGCGGCGATTTTTGCTCAGTGCGGCCTTGATTATGAAATTCAAAACCAGAAGTCCATGCTCGAAAACCTTCTTGATTTTGATGAAAATCTCTTTATTGTAACGGCTGAAGACAACCGGAAAATCGAAGAATTGATTGAGTCCGGAAAAGACGGCTATAAAACTGTCCTCCCGAACCTTTCGGTTAACGAATACGAGTTTAAAGTGGACCGTTTTGCCTGCGCCCGCTTTGGAGTGTCAGCCGTTCAGGTGGCATCTGCCTGCAGAAACGCGCTTGAAGGAGTGTATTCTTCTCCGCTGTACAGGGAGGGACGTGAAATTCCTATTCTGGTGAAGTTTGCAGACGGTCAGATCGGGGACACAGCGGATCTGTCGACTGTAAGAATTGCAGTTGAAAATGATTTTGTTCAGCTGGGCTCGCTTGGAAGCGTGGAAAACAAAGTGAACACAAAAATTTTTTACCGCTACAACCGTAAGGATGCAAAAAAAGTTGCCCTTAAAGAAGGCGCCGTTCTGGAAGGTGATTATGTTAATCCCGCAAGTCTTGAATTTGACGAACTTATGCACAGCGCAGTTTTTATTCTCATTGTCGTGGTACTCCTTTTGTATTGCGTGATGGGCGCGCAGTTTGAGTCGTTTTTAATTCCTCTTCTGATGATTGCAGCCCTGCCGCCGGCTTTTTCCGGGGCATTCCTTGCTCTAAAAATTGCCGGCCAGTCACTTAACATAAACAGCGTGATTTCGCTTGTCGTTTTGTTCGGTACGTCGGTTAACAATTCAATAATTTTGTATGAATCGATAAAGGGCGCAAAAAAAATTGACAGGGAAAGTGTAATTGATAATTCGGTGCGCAAGCTGCAGTCGGTTCTGATTACGAGCCTGACGTCGATTCTTGCGCTGATTCCGTTTGCAATCGACCCTCTCCACAAAATGTCGCAGCAGTCGATGGCGGTTGCAATTATCGGCGGGCTTTTGCTTTCGCTTGTTGTGGTGCTGCTCGTAGTTCCTGTCATCTTAAAAAAATGTCTGGAGGTGCGTGAATGAACATCTGGTCCCGTAAAAAGTTCCTGTTTTTTATTTTTATGGCCGTTACTTCATTGATGAGTCTCCTCGTTTATAAAATTGAATTTTCATCGGCCGCCCAGTCGCGTTACCAGGTTTATTCGGTTGAATTTGACTGGTTCGGGATGAACAGTTCAAAACTTGAAGAAGTGATTTTAATTCCGTTTGAGCAGAAACTTTCGGCCCTGGAGGGCCTCCTGGAATTCAATTCAACGGCGCAGTATTCAAAAACTGTGACGACATTGTATTTTCCAAAGGATAGCGACCAGAAAAACAACTATCTTGCACTCAAAGACATTGTAGATTCAATGTACAGAACTCTCCCGGACGATGTTCAGAAGCCGCAGATTTACAGTGCGCAGGGAGACAGCAGAAGCAGCGTCTGTATTGCGTTTTTTGCAGACTGGGGACTTGATAACTTAAGGGAAAGCCTTGAAAAAACGCTTAAAAAAGAACTTGATTCAATTGACGGGGTGGCACAGGTGATTGTGAGCGGAGGTCACGTAAAGGAAGTTCTGGTTGCCTTTGACAGCCAGAAAAGTGCCGGCGCTTTACACAATCCTTCGTCTTTTGCAGAGGTAATTCAGGATGAAAATGTGGTGGTTCCGGGAAGTAAAATCAGGTCACAGTTCAGGGACACGGGAATTCAATTTGATACGACTTTAGCTTCTCTTAATCAGATAAAAACTCTTCCTGTAAAAATTGAATCCAGTATCACAAACCTGGAATACCTGGCTGATATAAAGATGTCGGAGCGCACAGAGGGCGAACTTGTGAGGATTGACGGAAAAAGCTGCGTTACCGTGAGCATAAAAAAAGCAACCCTTGCAAACGAAATCAAACTTTCTTCTGCAATCCGCCGTGTGCTTGATCTGTACGCAAAGGAAGTTCCTGAGTGCGAATATAAAATTCTATACGATAACGGGCAGGAGCAGTTTAAATTGTTAAAAAAAGTTCTGCTTGCCCTTGCCGAAAGTTTTGTCTTTGTAATTCTGATAATTCCGCTTTTTTACCGGGACAAAAAAACTGTTTTTTTAATCACGGCGCTTTTGTTTTTTACATGCTTGTGGACCTGCGGGCTTTTGTCGCTTTCTGGATTTAATTTAAATCAGTACACAATTGCGGGGCTTTCGATTGCACTTGGCCTGATTGCAGACAGTGCGCTTTTAGTAAGCGAAACGGCTGAACAGTGTGCGGACCGAAAAGAGTTTTTTGTAAGGATAAAACGGCTGATTCCGTCGCTGGTGAGTGCAGGCCTTACGACCGTGCTTTGCCTTGTTGTGCTGTTTTTTCTTGAAGATATTGTTGCGGGCGTGCGGCAGATTGCACTCACGGTCCTGCTGATGATTTTAACAAGCCTTGTTCTTACGGTAATTTTTTATCCTGCCTGCTGTTACGGCGGCGGGGCAAAAGAAGGCTCAAAAAAGAATTTATATTCAATAATTGAATTCAACCTTTTAAAACTCAAAATTGTCAGGCCAGATTACTTTGGGTTTTTAAAACGGATTTTATATCTGGGGCTCGGCTTTATTCCAGTCGTGGTATTTGTTTTTAGCGGAAAAAATCTCAATTTTACCGGCAGCAGCGACATTATGTATCTGTCGGTGGATTATCCGAGTGATGTTTCAGCAGAATATGTGGATCAGGAGGTGAGCCGTCTGTGCCATGAATTAAACAAGTGTGAATTTGTACGGTTTATCAGAAGCGAAAGTTCGCGGGGAAACTGCCAGATTGAACTTGGCCTTAAAAGCGGGGCAGACAGACAGAAATGCGCACAAAAAATACGGAGCCTTGATTATCTTGTGAGCGACGGATACCTTCATGTTCCGGTTCAAAGTAAAAAAAATCCGCTCAATATTCAGGTGTGTGTAACGGGCGATGAAAATTCAAAATGCCGCGAATACGCAAAACTTTTGAGTAGCAAAGTTGTACAGAGCACATTGAGCCGGAACGTGGTTCTAAACTTTAAGGACGATGTGGAGGAATTTTTACTTGTTCCGGACAGAAGTGCCCTTATAAAAAACAATATTGCATCCGGCGACCTTGCCGGAAGTTTACGCTGGTACATGTTTGGACCAGTTGCAGACAAATGGCTCTGGGACGGAAAAGAATATGACATCAGGCTGCGTGCAAAAAACTTTGAAAAACCGACACTTTCTCAGGTGATGAACCTTCATATTCCGACGGCAGAGTCTTTTGTACGGCTGACAGCCCTCGGTTCAATAAAAAAAGAACAGTCGGGCACAAAGATTTTTACACAAAACTCAAGGCGGGCCGCTTATTTTTCGGTTGAACTTGAAGGCCTTTCTGCGGACAGGGCGTTAAAAAATCTTGCAGATATTCTGCACAGGCAAAAACTCGACAAAGGATACGCTTTCAGTTTTAACCGCGACCTTGAGACAATGGGGCAAAAATACAGTCTTGTTCTGCAGATGCTTCTTCTGAGCTGCGTGCTGATTTTTCTGCTCTTGCTTTCTCTGACAGAAAGCGCCGCCCGATCTTTTAGAATTATAAGTATTATTCCTGTTTCGCTTGCCCTGCCGTGTTTATTTAAGTTTGCAGGCGCTCAGGCCTTTACGCTTGGAGACATTGTTGCCGCAATCATCCTGTCAGGAATTGCGGTCAATAATTCAATATACATAGAAGAGAGTAGTGAAAGTGAATTTGAATTAAAACTCAAAAGCAAATTAAAAAGCATTCTTGTTACTTCTATGACGAGCGTGTGCGGTGCGGTTCCACTGTATATCCTGTCAGAAGAAGGCTTTAACAGGGACATGGCGCTTTTTATGATTCTTGGAATTTTAAATTCGCTTTTTGTAACG
>JAEENG010000048.1 GCA_016283615.1 Treponema sp. | reverse complement strand
GGCTTTACCGATTTTGAAGGTCCTGGAGGTTCAAAAAATACTCTCTCGTATCCCCAGGTTCAGCAGAAAGTAAAACAGCTGGCTCACTGGTTTGCCTGGAAAGGAATCACAAAAGGCGACCGCATTGCAGTTACCGGTAAAAACTCACCTGAGTGGGGAGTTGTTTTTCTTGCCGCAATGTCTGCCGGTGCAATTGTCTGTCCGATTGACTGGGGTCTCCACGAAAAAGAAGTTGTAAATCTCCTGAATACTGCCAAACCAAAAATCTTCTTTGTTGATGAAGAAAAATATGACTTTTTCAGGGAAGGTCATTTTGATTACGAAGTTTATTCCCTGAGCCCAAAACACTCGGAAGAATATGCATATAATCTTGCCGCTCCTGAGGACGTTGCCCTGGATGCACCGGAAGAAAATGACCTTGCAGCCATTTTGTTTACTTCCGGAACAACGGGAAATCCAAAGGGCGTAATGCTCACACATCAGAACCTTGTTTCTGACACTTACATCGCCCAGTCGAGAATGAGGATTTATTCAAGTGATGTTTTCTACGCACTTCTTCCGATTCATCACGCATATACAATGCAGGCCGTATTTATTGAATCCTTATCATGCGGTGCCGAAATTGTCTACGGTAAGAGCATGGCTGTCAGCAGACTCATGAAGGAACTCAAGGAAGGTCAGATTACAATGCTTCTGGGAGTTCCGCTCCTGTTCAACAAGCTTCTGGCAGGAATTCTCAAGGGAATTAAGGCTAAGGGCCCGATTGTAAATGGTGTAATTCACCTCATGCTGAATTTTTCATACTTTGTTAAAAAAGTATTTGGAATCAACATCGGTAAAAAACTTTTCAAGGCCGTTCTCAAACAGGCAAATATCTATTCATTGCGAATTGCAATCTGTGGCGGCGGACCACTGGCAGAAAGCGTATTCAAAATCTACAACGAAATGGGTATCGACTTTGTTCAGGGATATGGTCTGACAGAAACAAGCCCGATTATCACACTCAATCCCATTGACCACTTTAAGATTCAGAGTGTCGGCCAGTACTTCTTCCCGTGGATGGAAATGAAAGTTCTTGATGCGGGCGAAGACGGCATCGGAGAAATCGCGGTTCGCGGACCGATGGTATTTAAAGGCTACTACCAGATGCCGGAAGAAACTGCAAAAGTATTTACGGCTGACGGCTTCTTTAAGACAGGCGACCTGGGATGGCTCGATAAAGAAGGCTATCTGATGCTCGCAGGCCGGGCAAAGAACATGATTGTTACTGCCGGCGGCAAAAACGTTTATCCGGAAGAAATCGAAAACGCCTTCCAGCTTTGCACGGATATAAACCAGATTACTGTTCAGGGATATACTGAGGACAAGGAAGCTAAAAACGAAGAAATCGAAGCTTTAATTTATCCGTCTGATGATTTGTATGCAAGACTCGGCCTCAACCGTGACGAAAATGCGAACAATGAGGCAGTAAGTGGAGAAATCAAGCAGATTGTTGCCGAGGTAAACAAGGATTTGCAGCCATATGCCCGCATTACAAAGATTACCCTGCTGGAAAAACCGCTGGAAATGACAACGACTCAGAAGGTAAAGCGCAACTACAAAAAATAAGGGAATCTCTAACAATTTTTCTGTTTTTTTTGTCATTTATGACGTAAAATAATAGTATGAAGAAAAAAATTGTTATAACCTTACTCTTGATGCTGACGGCAGTCTTATCTGCCCAGCAATCCTTTTTTGACAACTATGTTTATCAGAACTGGAACTCCTTCGGAGGTCTGACCGGTACGACTACGACCGATATTTATCAGACCACGGACGGTTATATAAACATAGGTACTTATGAAGGTCTTGTCCGCTTTGACGGTGTTGAATTCAAGACGTTTAACAAGCAGCACAATAAAAACTATACATTTTCATCCGTTCGTGTTGTTCTTGAAGACTCAAAGGGCAATATCTGGATCGGCTCAAACGATGAAGGCCTCCAGAAAATATCACAGAACGGAAACAAAACCTACACAATGGAAAACGGTCTTCCAAACAATTCGGTGCGCGCGATTGTGGAAGACAAAATCGGCAATATCTGGATTGGAACGGCCGCAGGAGTTGTTTACCTGACACCTTCCGGCCACATGATTACCCCGCAGTTTGAGGCCGGCACTGTTTCCAAGGGAATTATTGCTACAACACTATACTGTGATACTGCCGGACGCGTCTGGCTTGTTACCGCAAATGACCGCGGTCTCTTTATGTATTCAGGCGGGCTTTTCAGAAACCGCCCTGAACTTGAAAGATTCGGAAATTACTTTGTTTCTGCAATTGCCCAGGATTTAAAAGGCGACTTCTGGGTTGGACTTGGCGAAGAAGGTATTCTGAAAATCCGCGGAGACTCGGTAGAAATTCAAAAAACAGGAACAATTCTTGATTCGATAAGTACCTGTTCAATTTACGTATTAAAAGACGGTTCTCTTTTGTTTGGAACGGATAAAGGACTCGTTGCCTACAACAACGGTGCCTACACTCATTACACAAAAAGCGGAATCGGCGAAGTAAAAATCAACAAAATAATCAGTGACCGCGAAGGCAATGTATGGATTGCAACCGAGCACAGCGGAATCGGTAAGTTCAAGCACGGCAAATTCAAGATGACCAAGCTTTTGACTGAAAAACAGACTCCGATTGCCTCAAATGCGATTGCAGAAGACCGCGAAGGCATTGTCTGGGTCGGAACCAACGAAGGCGTTTACGCCTACCAGGGCGAAAAGGAAATTTCCAGCCCGCTGTGCACTTATACAAAGGGCATCAGAATCCGCCATATTGCCGTAACAAAAGACGATCAGATTCTTGTCAGCTGTTATTCAAAACGCGGCCAGGTTTTATTCAACAAAAAAACGGGCAAAATTAAGTCATGGACAGTTGATAACGGTCTTGCCGGAAACAAGGTCCGTGTTGCCATGGAAAATGCGCCCGGCGAGTATTATGTCGGTACAACAACCGGTCTGAGTATTATTCACTCAGACGGAACAATCAAAAACTTAAAGCAGCTTGACGGCCTTCAGAACGAATACATTATGTGTATTCACAAAGACAATAATGATGTTGTATGGATTGGTACGGACGGCGGCGGCATTTACCTTATGAGAAATGAGGTAATCATTGCAAACATCTCTTCGGAAGACGGGCTTTCCGGAAACGTAATCTTTAAAATCACACAGGACAAGGAAAAGGTTTACTGGATTTGTACCGGCGGTGGTGTCAGCCGCTGCTATTCATTTGATTCAGCCCATGTAAAGCCTAATTCATTTGAAACCATTAACATGGATAACGGAATCGGAACCAACTCAGTATTCCAGCTGATTCCGGACGACCAGGACAATATCTGGTACACAAGCAACTATGGAATTGCCGTTGTTAAATCAAATGACCTTATTGAATCCGCCCAGACCGGACGACCTGTTACAACAGTCCAGTTCTACAGCCGCGATGACGGTCTGGACAGTGACGGTACAACTTCTACCGCTTTGAGCATCAGGGACAGACACGGTCGGCTCTGGTTTACAATGGTAGACGGTTTTGCGATTTACGACCCGAGCAAGTACAGGGAAAATCCTGTTCTTCCTCTTGTTCATATTGAATCAGTAAGGGTTGATAACGTAGAAATTGAACCTACTGAAAATGAAATCAAATTAAAGCCGGGCACAAAGCGCGTTGATATCAAATACACAGGTATCAGTTTTGACGCACCGGAACGAATTCAATTCAGTCACCGCCTTACAAACTTTGAAGATGACTACAGCGAACCAAACCTGGGACGTGTTGTTTCGTACACAAACCTCAGCCCGGGAAAGCACACCTTCCTTGTTAACGCAATTAACGGTGACGGATTAAAGTCGGTTCAGGCTGAACAGATGCTTTTTGTTCAGAAGCCGTATTATTATCAGGTTCCGGCGTTCTGGATTATTCTCACATTCTTGATTTTTGCCCTGCTTATATTGATATTTTACTTGAAGCAGAGACAGATCAAAAAGGAAAATGCCCGCCTCGAGCAGATGGTTAATGAACGTACAAAGGAACTTGCTCACGAAAAGGACAAGTCGGATTCACTTCTGCGTTCAATTCTGCCGGATAAGATTGCCGATGAATTGCGCGATGATATTCACGCAATTGCGGAAAACTTTTCTGACGCAACTATCCTTTTTTCTGATATTGTTGAATTTACAAAGACTTCCAGCGGACATACCGCTGACGAAATCGTAAATGCCCTCAATGATCTGTTCAGCCGCTTTGATGAAAGGGCAAAACAGATGGGCGTAGAAAAAATTAAAACTATCGGAGACGCCTACATGGCTGCCTGCGGTATTCCAAGCCCGTGCGAAAATCACGCTAAAATTATGATAGATTTTGCAAAAGGTATGTATCAGGACTTGGAAGAATACAATAAAACTGCCAATATAAAGTTTGTAATTCGAATCGGTGTAAACTGCGGACCTGTCAACGCTGGTGTAATCGGTAAGACAAAGTTTATTTACGATGTCTGGGGAAACACCGTAAACGTTGCCAGCCGTATGGAAACTGCCTGCGGTCCGGGCAGGATTCGTGTTACGGAAGAGATTAAACAGCATTTACAAAATACAGACATTAAATTTTCTGACCCGATTGAATGTAATATCAAAGGCAAGGGTTTAATGACTACATACGATATTGAATACTAAGAGTTCTGGAGGGAAAAATGAATTCAATTACTGGTAAATATTTTGCAAAAGTTCTCGCCCTGACTATGCTTTGCTCTGCATTTTTTGCAGGTTGTGATAAAAGCGGTTCAAAGACTGTAAAGGTCGGTTTGCTTCATTCACTTACAGGCCCGATGGCAATCAGTGAAACATCTGTCCGTGACGCAGAACTTCTTGCAATTAAAGAAATCAACGCTGACGGCGGTGTTCTCGGAAAAGAAATTATTCCTGTTATGGCAGACGGTGCCAGCGAACCTGATGTTTTTGCAAAAGAAGCAATCCGCCTCCTGCAGACAGAAAAGGTAGCCACAGTATTCGGCTGCTGGACTTCTGCTTCCCGCAAGGCTGTAAAACCTATTTTTGAAGAAAACTATAATCTTTTGTGGTACCCGGTACAGTACGAAGGTATGGAAGCAAGTCCAAACATTATGTACATGGGCGCTTCTCCAAACCAGCAGATTGTTCCGGCAGTAGATTACTGTGTTGAGCGCTTTGGAAAGAAAGTATTTATCGTAGGAAGCGATTATGTATTCCCGCGTACTGCCAGCAAGATTATCAATGCACAGCTTTCACAGATTGGCGGCTCTACCTTAGGCGAAGAGTACGTTCCGCTGGGACACAAGGATTTTGATTCAATCGTACAGAAAATCATTGACGCTAAACCGGGCATTGTATTGAACACACTGAACGGCGACTCAAACGTTGCCTTCTTTGATGCCCTCGGAAAGGCAGGACTTACTTCAGACAAACTTCCTGTAATGAGTTTTTCAATCACAGAAGAAGAAGTAAGCAAGATGGATCTGAATGTTTTGAACGGTCAGCTCGTAAGCTGGAACTACTACGAAACAACAGAAACTCCCCGCAACAAAAAATTTGTTGAAGACTACAAAAACGCTTATGGTCAGACCCGTATGACAGGTGACCCGATTGAAGCCGCATACATTGCCGTTTACATGTGGGCTGCTGCCTGCGAAAAGGCCGGAACCTTTGATGTTGAATCGGTACGTGTTGCCGCAAAGGGACTCAGTTTTACCGCACCGGAAGGAACTGTTACAATCGACGGCGGTAACCAGCACCTCTACAAGCAGGTCAGAATCGGTAAAATCAACAGCACCGGTATGATTGACGAAGTCTGGGCAACACCGACTGCAATCAAGCCGGATCCGTTCCTCAGTACATATCCATGGGCAAGAGGACTCTAAGTCTTTTTGGTCTTGTTTTAATAACGCTGTGCTAGTCCATACGCGTAAAAAGTGCTAATATAAGTGCCTATGAAACATATTATGCAAATTTTACAGGAAGCCGCCCTTCAGAACGGGCCGCTTTGCGTTGGACTGGACACAGATCCTTCTTATCTTCCGGATTCTGTTTTAAAAGTATTTGACAGCCCTGCTCAGGCAGTTCTTGCCTACAACAAAGAAATCATCAAAAAAGTAGCCAGAGATAAAAGTGCCTGCTGTTTTAAAATTCAGATAGCATATTATGAAGCAATGGGTCTTGAAGGACTCAAAGTGTATGCAGAAACAATCAAAGCCGTTCAGGAAGCAGGTTTTGTAGCAATCAGCGATATTAAGCGCGGAGACATTGCAGACACGGCAAAAGCATACGCCCGGGCACACTTTGCCCCGGGCGCAGATTTTGAAACTGACATCATCACAATCAATCCGTACATGGGTTTTGACACCCTCAAACCCTTTACCGAATACTGCAGCATCAGGACAAACAGCGAAGGAGTTGAAGAAGGCGGTAAGGGCATTTTTGTTCTGCTCAGAACTTCAAACCCTGGAATGACTGATATTGAACAGCAGGAACTCAAAGCCGGCGGCCGCGTTCTGGATAAGACCGGAAGTGAGCTGGCAAATATTGCAAAAGAATTTGACAAAATCTACAAGGGACAGACATGTTCTCCCGTTGGCGCCGTAGTCGGCTGTACAGAAGAAAGCGATGCCCGTGCCCTGAGAGACGCATATCCGGACATTTTCTTTTTGATTCCGGGATACGGTGCACAGGGTGGAGCTGCACGTATTGCGGCAACATTGCTTGATAAAGCCGGCGGTACAGTAAATTCAAGCCGCGGCATTTTGTGCGCATGGAAAAAAGACGCTTCACTTTCAGCTGAACGGGAAGCAGGCAACATCTGCCTTAAAGATATTTCGGACAGCGCAGCACGTGCCTGTGTTGCAGCTAAGGAAGACTTGCTTAGAGCTAAAAAGGAACTCGGTCTATGAAAGAATTAAAGGATTGTGGCGGCGAGAGCCTTCCCACATTTGCTGTTGCAAAGGTTGCAGGATGTTCACCTGTTGCAGGCTGTGTGCCTGTTAACAGTGTCTGGTACTTAAAACTTAATCTCAAGTCTCTTGGCGGAGAAGTTAATCCTGAACCTGTTCCGGGGCAGTTTTACATGCTTCGTCCTGTAAAGTCGGACCTTCTTCTGGGACGCCCGATTTCTGTTTACGGCTTCCGTCGTTTAAGCGAAGACGATATCACAATTGAATTCTTAATTCTCGAAAAAGGAAAGGGAACAGAACAGCTTTGTTCACTTGAAAGCGGTGATGAAGTTGAACTCATCGGACCTGTGGGAAACACATGGCCGCAGCCGGAAAAAGATGCAAAAGTCGCATTGTTTGGCGGCGGCGTTGGTGTTGCTCCTGTTGCAGGTTTTGCTTCGACCCTTCCAAAAAATACTTACGATTTTTATGCAGCATTCAAGTCGGGCTCCTATGGACTTGATTATATTCACCCCCACGAACTTGTTATCACGACGGATGATGGTTCTGTCGGCATTAAGGGAATGATAACCGCTGCCATCGATGAAAATTCAATCAAAAAATACGATGAAGTATACGCATGCGGACCAACTCCCATGCTTGCCTATATCAAAGAGATTGCAGAAAAAGCAGGCGTAAAATGCTGGCTGAGTCTCGAAAAGAGAATGGCCTGTGGTCTTGGAGCCTGTCTCGGCTGTACAATCAAAACTGCCCAGGGCAACAAGCGCTGCTGTAAAGACGGTCCTGTTTTTGATTCAAAAATCATCGACTTTACACGCATTCAGTCGGATGTAACAAGTCCAAAAATGGCACGCCGTGCGCCGCTTTCTCAGGAAGACGAAGTTGATTTGTCAGTAAATATCGCCGGAGTTGAATTTAAAAATCCGGTAATTGCAGCAAGCGGTACCTTTGGATACGGCAGCGAATACAACAGCATTTTTGACGTAAATATTCTTGGCGGTATCTGTTCAAAGGGGCTGACACTTGAAGGCCGTCCGGGTAACCCAGGTGAGCGCCTTGTCGAAACTCCTTCAGGACTTATAAATTCAATCGGTCTCGAAAACCCCGGAATCCAGCACTTTATCGACAACGAACTTCCTCAGATGCTGGAATTTGGTGCCACTACAGTTGCAAACCTGAGCGGTTCTTCGCTGGAAACATATGTTGAAGGCGCAAAACTTCTTGATAAAACAGATGTTCCGATGATTGAACTGAACATCAGCTGTCCTAACGTTAAGGCCGGCGGCATGGCATTTGGTATGGACTGCGCACAGGCTGCACGTGTAACAAGTGCTGTTCGTGCCGTTACAAAAAAACCTCTGATGGTAAAACTCAGTCCTAACGCGCCAGACTTAATCGGCGTTGCAATGGCAGTCCGCCAGGCTGGAGCCGACGCAATCAGCCTTGTAAACACATTCCAGGCAACTTCTATTAATATCGAAACAGGACGCCCTGTATTTGAAAATATCCGTGCCGGATTCAGTGGTCCTGCAGTAAAACCGATTGCCCTGCGCATGGTTTACGATTTGTGTCTTGCAATGAGCAAACTGCCGGAAAAGGAACAGATTCCTGTCGTTGGACTCGGAGGAATCAGCTGCTGGCAGGACGCCGTAGAATTTATCATGGCAGGTGCAAGTGCAGTTGAAGTCGGAACCGCAACCTTTGGCAATCCGTATGCAATGGCCGACATTATCGCCGGTGTTGAACAGTTTATGAGACGTAAAGGCTACACAAGCCTGGACGATTTTAGAGGCTGTGCCCTGTGATGTTTTACATTTTGACAAAATGTGTTAAGATGTAAGACATGAATACTCTGGTTGCGCTTTGCGCCGTTGGTGCCGAAAAAGTTCTCGGCAACGAAATTAAATTTTTAGGATATAAACTCGTTTCTAATGCACCTGGTCGTGTTATTTTTACAGGTGACGATGACGCATTGTTCCGCGCAAATTTGTGCCTTCGAACCGCTGATCGCGTATATCTTTTGATGGCCCGCTACAAGGCACAGGATTTTGACCAGCTTTTTGACGGCGTTTACTCTGTTGAATGGCAGGACTTTTTAAAAAAAGACAGCCGTGTTGTTGTAGACAAGGTTCGCTCCTACAAATCAGTTTTAAATTCAGAACATTCAATTCAGGGAATGGTTCAAAAAGCAATTTACAAAAAACTTGGAGACAAGTGGCATATCCAGACCCTGCCGGAAACAGGCGATAAATGTGATGTCCGCGTATATCTCGACGAAAACGAAGCATTGATTCTCCTGGACCTGAGCGGAGTTCCGCTTTATAAACGCGGATACAGAAGTGACGGCGGTGTTGCACCATTGCGCGAAACTACCGCTGCCGTATTGCTGCAGTTGATGCTCTGGCGAAGAAAAATTCCTCTGCACGACCCGTTCTGCGGTTCTGGAACATTGCCGATCGAAGCGACTCTGTATGCACTCAATATTGCGCCGGGGCTCGGCCGCCGTTTTGCGATAGAAAACCTTCCGTTCTTTTCAAAAGAAAACGCAGACAGAATCCGAAAAGAAGAAGCTGCAAAAATCAGGACAGACGTAGAAGTTAATATTACAGGAACCGATATAGACCGCGGTGCTGTTGAGCGCGCAAGACAAAATGCCGAGCACGCAGGAGTTATGGCAGGCCGCGCGCTCAAATCCATCGGAATCGACAGCCATGTCTGGAGACCGGACTTTCAGGTGGCAGATTTTAAAGACATCGAAGCACCTTTTGAAAACGGAATGATTATCTGTAACCCGCCTTATGGTGAGCGTCTCGGAGATGAAGAACAGGCGGCAGACTTGTACAAAGAAATGGCTTCTCTGTTTACAGATTTTAAGGGCTGGCAGATTGGTGTAATTACTGCACACAAAGAATTCCAGGAAAATATCGGACGCTACGCAACTTCATTAAAGAGCTTAAAGGCCGGCAATCTGGACACAACTTTTTACATGTACGACGGCACAGAAAAAGAAAAAAAATTCAAAAATAAAAAAGCAAGGGTAGAATACTAAGGGGCAAAAAAAATGGCGATTATTGTTGAACACGATAAACGTAAACATGAAATTTTGGAAAAATCTTTAGACTTGTTTTGCAAAGAAGGCTACGACGACGTCACTTTTCAGAAAATTGCTGACGCCTGCGGCATTACCCGAACCACACTCTACATTTACTTTAAGAACAAAAGGGAGATTTTTTCTTTCAGTATCAAACAGCTGACAGCGGCAACAGAAGTTCACTTTCTGGAAACCATCAATGATTCAACAATTGATAATGCTACCTGTCTCAAAAAGGTAATGCACGATGCAATCGATGTGTGTTCAGAAAACCGCCAGCTTTTTATCGTACTTTTGCAGTATCTTACCAGTCTCCAGAAGAGCGGAATCGATGTTGCAAAACGTGTCCGCCGCCGTACAATCCGAATGATTCATCTTTTGAGCACAATAATTATCCGCGGTCAAAAAACGGGCGAATTTGTAAAAAAGCCTGTCAAAGACATCAACGAGATTTTTGTAAGTATTATTGAGGCAGAAATTTTTAAAACCGCAGTTCTCGGTGCCAAAAACTTTGAGGACACAAAAGCTGCGGTTGATATTGCGGTAGACGGTTTATTGAATAAATAACGGAAGTTTGCTTGTACTAAAGTCAAAGCCGTTTTCCGGGTTCTGTGTAGACGGTACAAAAATTGCACAGTTGTCGCTTTTTGCAAGCGGGTTACCTGCAGCGTCAGTGTAATTTACGTGCATTGTTGCGTCTTTGCTGATTGTCCACCAGTAACGGGTATAATTTTCGTTCTCTTCATCGTTGAGACGGATTCCAATCAAACCTTTCTGTGTAATCTGAACATCCAGGAATTCAAGGGAAAGTCTTTTCTGTAAGTCGATAAAAGAATCAGCCGGAACAACATTTGAAGTCGGGGTTCCGATTGTAAACGGGCGTGTGTTTTCGCCGTTATTGAACAAAACGGCAAGTTCAGTAAAGTCGGCCGGTACGGTTACATCTGTATCCAGAGTCAAAATATAATCTTCAGTCTGTTCATTCCATTCAAAAGTAAGTTCAGGAGAAGTAACTGTGAGTTCAGCAAGGCCCGAGCCGTTACCTTCCTTACAAACTGTCGGCTGTGTTTTTGTGTAAATTGAACCGTTAAAATAGCGGATGTAATAGCGGTAATAATTGCCGCTGACTGTATAAGGATCTTCAAAAATAAAAGAAGTCGGAAGGGCGTTGATATCTTTTGGAATAACCTGTCCGATGTTTACAGTTGTAATGGATGAATCAAACTGATCGCTTGCGCATGACTGTCTGATGATATTTGCATATTTCATGTTGGTAACCGGAGGAAAGGCAATGTTGAATGCATCACCGCTCTGAGCTACGGTCAAAGATGCTACAGGAAGGTCTTCTTTTTCTACATCGTTGATAATACAGGATAAAACTGTTGCAGGAAGCAGAATGACTGCAAAGCTGAGAAATATATAACCTAAAAGTTTTTTCATAAAAAAACGCCTCCGTTTCAAAAAGAACCTTGCTATATTTTCGGCACTTTTGGAGCGGAGGTTTATTGAATTTTAACCGGTTTTGAAACTTATAAGTTGTTGAATTTCAATATGGCGGACTGACTAAAACCGTGGTAAAATGATAGCGATATTTTTTAAAAAGGAGACGATCAAAAATGACAGGAACATTTTGGTCACTGGTGCCTGCAATTGTAGCTATTGCACTGGCACTCATTACAAAAGAAGTTTATTCTTCTTTGTTTGTCGGAATCCTTATCGGCGGAGCCTTTTATTCAGGACTTTCGTTTACAGGATTTTTTAACCATGTTGTACAGGACGGTTTTGTTGCACAGCTGTCTGATTCATACAATGTTGGTATTTTGATATTCCTTGTTCTGCTTGGAATTATGGTTGCCCTCATGAATAAAGCCGGCGGTTCTGCCGCATTCGGTAACTGGGCAAAAAAACATATCAAGACAAAGATTGGCGCACAGTGCGCAACAATTGTTCTTGGTATTATGATTTTTATTGATGACTACTTTAACTGTCTTACAGTTGGTTCAGTTATGAAACCTGTTACTGACAAGTACGGTGTTTCAAAAGAAAAACTTGCTTACCTGATTGATGCTACTGCCGCTCCTGTTTGTATTATCGCTCCAATTTCTTCATGGGCAGCTGCCGTAAGCGGATTTGTTACAGAAGGCGAAAACGGAATCGCACTTTTCTGCCGCGCAATTCCATTCAATTTTTATGCACTTTTGACCCTTGTTATGATGTTTGCCCTTGTATTCATGAAACTCGAATACGGAAAAATGTCTAAATACGAAAAGGCCCTCAACATCATGAGTGACCTTGATAAAATTGCCGATTCAGCACCGGTTGGAAAGGGTAAGGTAATTGACCTTCTCCTGCCTGTAATTTCTTTGATTGTAATGTGTGTTCTCGGAATGATTTATTCCGGTGGATTCTTTACAGCACAGACTGAAGGTGACGGCGGTGCCATGGTTGCAAACCCGACTTACCTCAACTTTATCGAAGCATTTGCAAGTTCTGATGCTTCGGTTGGTCTTGTACTCGGTTCATTTGCCGCAATCATTCTTACATTCATTCTGTACATGGTTCGCAGAGTAATCAGCCTCAAAGACTTTATGTCTTGTGTTCCGGAAGGATTTAAGGCAATGGTTCCTGCAATTCTTATTCTGACTCTGGCATGGACTCTCAAATCAATGACAGACAGCCTCGGAGCAAAAGACTTTGTTGCAGGTCTTGTTCAGGGACATGCCGCAGGACTTAAACTGTTCCTGCCGGCAATTATCTTTGTAATTGCCTGCTTCCTCGCATTTGCTACCGGAACTTCATGGGGTACTTTTGGTATTTTGATTCCAATCTGTATCGCAGCCTTCCCTGAAGCAGGTGACCCGATCCGCACAATTTCTATCAGTGCATGTATGGCTGGTGCCGTTTGCGGTGACCACTGTTCTCCAATCAGCGATACAACAATCATGGCAAGTGCCGGCGCACAGTGTAACCACGTAAACCACGTTTCTACACAGCTGCCTTATGCAATGACTGTTGCAGTAATTTCATTTGTAACATATATTGTTGCAGGTATAATTTCGCATTTTGCGGGATTACTGGTTGGCGGAATCGTTGCAAATATCTTCGGTATTCTGGCATTGCTCGGAACACTTACGCTTATCAAAATTAAGCAGAAGGAATTTAACGAAAACTAATATCCGCCTTAACGGGTACACTATTGGATAATCAAAAATTTTATAAAGACGGGTTGCATTTTGGCTGTCAGCGATGCTCTTTTTGCTGCGGCCATTCACCCGGATTTGTTTACCTTTCTAAAAGAGACCTGGACTGCCTTTGCGCTCATTTTAAGATGAGCGTAAAGGAGTTTGTTCAAAAATACTGCCGCTGGGCAGACTACTATTACGGAACCCAGGTCCTGGCACTCCAGGAAAAAAAGAATTATGACTGCATCCTCTGGGAAAACGGCTGTTCCTGCTATGAAGCTCGTCCGGTTCAGTGTTCAACCTATCCTTTCTGGTCATGGATGATAGCTGACGAAAAAACCTGGAATGAATGTGCTCAGGATTGTCCCGGCATGAATAAGGGGCGTCTCTGGACTGTTGAAGAAATTGAAGAAAATAAACGAGCTTACGACGAAAACAAACCTCTTCACCGCGAAGAATGTGAAGCTATGATGAATCAGGCTTAGCTCAGTTCCCGGATAACGTCGTTTGCGACAGCGATGCGTTTTTTTCCGGTGTCCATCGCGTTCTTTTCAAGATACCGATGGGCATCAGCTTCGCTCATACCTTTCTTTTCAATCAGTAAAAGTTTTGCACGGTTTACGAGACGGATTTCTTCCATCTTTTCTTTGAGCTTTGTTGCCTTGGAAGACAAAACCTGAACCTTATACTGAACGGCAATTGCGATTTTAATAATATTGTAAAAATAAAACTGGTCGAACGGCGTAGAAAGCGTGAGAATTCCATACGGCTCAATCTTATAACTAATCTGGTCAAAATGCTGGGCAGGCGTCATCAGCAGAATGGTTGAAGGGCTGTCCGAAATATCCAGTGCAAAATCTGTTCCCTGACCTTCTGCAAAATCAACTATTATGATGTTGAAATTCCGTTCTGCAGAAAGCCTTCGCGCTTCGTTAAAATCCGAAGAGAATTTTACATCAAAAACCGGCGGAATGAGCATTGCGCCTATCATTGAGGAAATTTTACTGTCAGGTGTTACAACTAGAACACTATGGGTATCTTCGGTCATGCTATAACTATCCGATTATGTTTTTTACAAACGAACTCTGTTCAGCGGTTTTTTTGGCTTCTTCCAGACTTGCAGGAATTTTCTGAAGCTTTGCTTTTTTAGCAGTCGCACTGTCAAAAAGATTTACGGTCACAGGCTCTGGCGGAACAAGATTGTTTTTGATTCCATCGATTATTGCGTAAATTAAGAATGTAAAGGCAAGATACGGATTGCAGGTAGGGTCTGCTGAGCGGATTTCGATACGGGTTTCGCCCCTGCTTGCAGGCACACGTATTACAGCCGAGCGGTTTTCGTGGCCCCAGCAGATGTATTTTGGCGCATGATCCGAAGCAAGGCGTTCGTATGAGTTATCTGTCGGGTTAAGGTAATAAGTAATTTCTTCCAGGTGCTTTAAAACTCCGGCAAGAATATTTTTGTGTTTTGTCCTGTCGTCGCAGGAAATATTGATGTGCATTCCGCAGCCGCTTGCGTCGTGGAGAGGCTTTGGAGAAAAGTCTGCGTACACACCGTTTGCGGCTGCCTTTGTGCGGACAATCCATTTAAAGGTTGCGGCATTGTCGGCGGCAGTAAGAGGGTCAGAGTAACGGAAGTCTACTTCGTTCTGTCCAGGGCCGTCCTCGTGGTGGCTGGACTCCGGTGTGATTCCCATCTGTTCAAGGGTAAAGCAGATGTCGCGACGGATGTTTTCTCCCTTGTCGTCCGGGGCAATGTCCATGTAACCTGCGTTATCAAAAGGAATTTTTGTAGGCTCTCCGTTCTGGTCGAGTTTAAAGAGGTAGAATTCAAATTCTGTGCCGAATTCAAGTTGAATATTGCATTCGTCCTTGAGCTGTTTTACGGCATTTTTAAGAAGTGTACGGCAATCTTTTTTGTAAGGTGTTCCGTCCGGATGCTTTATAGTACAGAACATGCGGATAACCTTGCCTGCACTTGGTCTCCACGGGAGAACAGAAAGTGTAGAAGCTTCTGGAAAAAGAAATAAGTCACTTTTGTTTGCTTCTTCAAAACCCTTAATGGCCGAAGCGTCAAAAGAAATTCCGTCCTTAAATGCGCGTGGAAGTTCGCTCGCCATGATAGTGGCGTTCTTTTGTTTGCCGTCAAGGTCAAAGTAAGCAAGACGAACAAATTTTACGTCTTCTTCATTAACGTAGTCTAAGACTTCTTCTTCTGTGTACATATTAAAAACCTCTTCCATACATTTTAAACGCTGGCACGTACAAATTCAACAAAAAGTGGACCCGGATTGTTTGGTCTGCTTGTAAATTCCGGATGGAATTGAACTCCGACAAAGAATTTGTGTTCACTTTGCGCAAGCTCAACAGTTTCGACAATTGCGTTGTCCGGGCTTGTTCCACTTATAATCAGGCCGGCACTTTCCATTTCCTGACGGTAGTTGTTGTTGAATTCGTAGCGGTGTCTGTGACGCTCCTCTATTATTGAATTTTTATCGCTGCAGCCGTAAGCGCGGCTCATAATTGAATCAGGTTTTACCCTGCATGGATATTTTCCGAGTCTCATTGTTCCGCCGACACTTACACCTTTCTGGTTTTCCATCAGATCGATTACAGGGTCAGGGCAGTCCTGGTTAAATTCTCTTGAATTTGCTTCTTTTAGTTTTAAAACATCGCGTGCAAATTCAATTACACAAATCTGCATTCCGAGGCAGATTCCAAGGTATGGAACATTGTTTGTGCGTGCGTAACGTGCGGCGCAGATCATGCCTTCAATTCCTCGGAAGCCGAATCCGCCCGGAACGATGATGCCCGAGCAGTCTGCAAAAAGTTTTGGTGCAGTGTTGTCGTTCAATTTGTCAGAATCTATCCATTTGATTTTGAGTTTTTTTCCAACGACAAAACTTGCGTGATTCAAACTTTCTACGATACTCAGATATGAGTCGTGGAGTTTTACATATTTTCCAACGAGAGCAATCTGGATTTCACCCTGGCGTGAGTGAATGCTCTGGCACATTTTTTCCCATTCACTTAAATCGCATTTTGTTTCCGGCAGATCAAGGAGACGGCAGACAACACCGTCCATGTTCTGTTCATGAAGCATCAGTGGAACTTCATACAAACTTGGCAAAGTTGTATTTGAAATTACGCAGTCTTCACTTACGTTACAGAAAAGAGAAATCTTCTGGCGGATTTCTTCCGGAACTTCTTTGTCACTTCTGGTTACGATGATATCAGGGTGGATTCCGACGGCCATCAGTTCCTGAACAGAATGCTGGGTCGGCTTTGATTTGAATTCATCAGAGCCGGAAATATAAGGTACCAGACAAACATGAATAAAAAGGCAGTTTTTGCGGCCGACTTCAAAAGAAAGCTGGCGGATTGCTTCGAGGAAGGGCTGGCTTTCGATATCACCGATTGTACCGCCGATTTCTACGATGCTTACGTCACAGCCTGTTACTTCAGCATTTTTGAGGATAAAATCCTTGATTTCGTTTGTAACGTGCGGAATAATCTGTACGGTCTGACCGAGATACTCGCCGTTGCGCTCCTTGTTCAATACGTTCCAGTAAACGCGTCCGCTTGTAAGGTTAGAATACTTGTTGAGGTCTTCGTCGATAAAGCGTTCGTAGTGTCCGAGGTCCAGGTCAGTTTCGGCCCCGTCCTGGGTAACAAAAACTTCGCCGTGCTGGAAAGGGCTCATGGTACCCGGGTCGATATTCATGTAGGGATCGAGTTTTTGAGAAGCGACTTTGAGTCCGCGGCATTTTAAAAGACGTCCAAGACTTGCGGCAGTGATACCTTTACCAAGACCAGAAACAACACCACCGGTTACAAAAATAAATTTAGCCATTCCTATTCTCCAAGATTTAAAACAAAAAAAGAGGTCGTAGACAATGTCCCCGACCTTTTGGGTTAGGAAATTATCTACGACCTCTTTGCCGTATAAAATTCATCGTATCGAATTTTATATTTTATAGCAAGTTGTTTTTTGACTTTTTTTGTTTTACAAAGTCCAGATTATACCGACTGTCGGTTGAATTCTGTAGGCGCCCAGAGTTCCATAGGTCTGTGATTCTTTGGCAGTTTTGTAGTTATATTCATATTTTGCGCGGTAATCGTAATCTCCGTTGAGGAAGGCGCGGCATTCAACACCGGCATAAAAACCGATAACCGGAGTCATACTAAATCTTGCCAGAAAGTCAAAACCTGCGTTCAGATTAAAGAGATCGAGGGTCTGTGTTACAGAAGCGTCTGAGTAGCCTTGGTAAGTAATTCCGTCAGTATCTTCTTCAAATTCAATTATGTCCACGCCAAACATAAATGTAAATGAAAGCATCAGTTTTTCCGAGACCTGTGCAGAGTAACCGGTTCCGACAGCGAGGTTACCGTACACACCGAGATTTGAGGAGTCCGGATTGAATTTAACCTGGTCGCTTATGGCAACACCGAATGAGCCGTTTGCCTTGAGTGTAAAGCCGCTTTCGTGAATTCCAAGATAGCCTGCCTCTAAACCGTATCCGATTGAAGTAACATCATCAATGCCGGATTTTTCGATATCTGTTTTCTGGGTATTAAACATAATTCCTGTAATGAGATTGCTTTCCCAGGGAGCAGCAAAGAGAGAAGCACCTGCAATAATGAGGGCGCAGAGTAAAAAATTCTTTTTCATGGTAGGGGAAATCCTCCTTTTTATTTAACTTGCCTTAATTTTGACACATTTTTTTTTAGTATACAAGTTCAAAACCTTGTTGACAAAAAATATTAGATTGCGGTATAAAAAATCTAACGACAAAGAGGTCGTAGATAATTTTCTTAACTCAAGCGGTTGAGAACGTTGTCTACGGCCTCTTTTTTTTTGCTTGCCGGAGGTTATTATGTGTGGATTTGTTGGAGCTTTTGATTTAAAAACTCAGGACCAGCCTGTAGATCAGGTTCTTAAAGAAACTTTGAGAGCCCAGGTTCTGGAAATGAGCAGAAAAATTCGTCACCGGGGTCCGGATTGGAGCGGCGTTTATACTGGAGACAATGCAATTTTGAGCCATGAACGCCTTGCAATCGTTGACCCGCTTTCAGGGAAACAGCCTCTGGTAAGCGATGACAATTCAATAATCCTCGCAGTAAACGGTGAAATTTATAACCATCAGGAAATCAGAAAAGCTTTTGAAGGCAAGTACTCTTTTAAAACACAGTCTGACTGCGAAGTAATTCTTCCGCTTTACAAAAAATATGTTGAATCCGGCGACTTTACCACAATGATGGAAGAACTTTCCGGAATTTTTGCCTTTGCACTGTATGACAGCAAGCGTGACTGCTACATGATCGGCCGTGACGAAATCGGTGTAATTCCATTGTATCAGGGCTGGGACAAGGCAGGTCGTTATTATGTTGCAAGTGAATTAAAATCTCTTGAAGGCGTCTGTCAGACTATCGAAGAATTTCCTAACGGCTGTTATCTGTATTCAGGCGATAAAAATTCAACCCCAAAACCTGAGCGCTGGTACAAACGCGACTGGGAAAGTTATGACAATGTAAAAAACAACCCTAAAGCAACTGACGAAAATGGAGAGGTTATCAACCCGTCAATAATTCAAAAACTTAAAGACGGTCTTGAAACTGCAGTCAAACAGCAGCTTATGAGTGACGTTCCGTACGGTGTTCTGCTTTCTGGCGGTCTGGACAGTTCAATTATTGCAGCGGTAACACAAAAGTTCAGCAAAAAACGTGTTGAGTCGGGCGATAAGGCAGAAGCATGGTGGCCGCAGCTCCACAGTTTTGCCGTAGGTCTTGAAGGTTCGCCTGACCTTGAAGCGGCAAGAAAGGCGGCTGAATACATTGGAACGATTCATCACGAAGTTCATTTTACGATTCAGGAAGCACTTGATGCACTTGAAGATGTAATTTACCACATAGAAACTTATGACATTACAACTGTCCGTGCTTCAACTCCTATGTACCTTCTGGCCCGCGTAATCAAATCGATGGGAATCAAGATGGTACTTTCGGGAGAAGGAAGCGACGAGCTTTTTGGCGGATATCTGTACTTCCACAAGGCTCCGGACGCAAAAGAATTTCATGAAGAACTTGTCCGCAAAATGAGCAAACTTCATCTGTATGACTGTCTCCGCGCAAACAAATCTTTGAGCGCATGGGGCGTTGAAGGACGCGTTCCGTTCCTGGACAAGGAATTTATCGATATTGCAATGCGACTGAACCCGTCTGACAAAATGAACATCAAACTCGACGGCGGAAAGCAGCGTATGGAAAAATGGATTTTGCGCAAGGCTTTTGAAGACTACCTTCCAAAAGAAATCTGCTGGAGACAGAAAGAGCAGTTCAGTGATGGTGTTGGTTACAGCTGGATTGATACCCTTAAAAAAATGACAGAAGAAAAGGTTAGTGACGCTGAGTTTGCACGACGCGAAAACCGCTTTCCGGTTAACCCTCCAAAAACAAAGGAAGAATATTATTACCGCGAGATTTACAGCAGACTGTTCCCAAGTGACAGCGCTGCAAAAGTTGTTCCTCATGAAGCGGGTGTTGCATGTTCAACTGCAAAAGCCCTTGAGTGGGATGCGGCATGGAAAAACATGGACGAACCATCGGGAAGAGCTATCGGGGGAGTTCATCTGGAGGCGTACAAATAATGACACTTTACGATACTTCGTTTGAACACGACAACTGCGGTATCGGCGCAGTTGTCAGCATCGATGGAATTCAAAGCAATACGGTAGTAAACAATGCACTTTCTATCGTAGAAAAACTTG
>JAEENG010000047.1 GCA_016283615.1 Treponema sp. | reverse complement strand
CAGCAAAAATCGACTCTTTTGTAATTTTTGCCCCGGTTGCCCTCATAATCAGCATTCTGAATATATTAACCTTTGGCCTTACCCTGATTAATCTGGGAGTTTTTTTACTGGCACTTTTAATCTTTTTTACAAACGTACGCTCCCTTTTCAGAATTTCCGCAAAACTTGTTGTTGATACATATTCTCCCCTGTTTTTAATTTTTACAATTTTTGAACTTGTACTCCTCATTGTCACAGGAATTTTTATCATTCTCTACCGCCCGGTCAAAGTGAATGCGGATAAATTTGATTCAACAAAGCAGATTCTGCGCTACACAGGAAGCTGCAGCACAGGTTTTTCTCAAATTCTGCCGGATACCTTTAACCGGAGAACAACTGCCTGGATTAACCTTTACAAGCCGGAACAGGATGAAAATTCAAACGGTCAAGTTAAGCCGGTCGTTTTAATCAATGCGGGCCCAAAAGCAGGCAACCTAGACTACGAACCTTTCATTTACTTCCTTTCACAAAAGGGCTACGAAGTTCTCGCCGGAGAATTTTATTCAAATGATGCAGGTTTTGCACCTTCTTTCTGGAATTCAAAAACCTTAAGAAAATTCTATTCCCTTTATATAAACAAAAACGCCGTTCAGAACGAAAAGCAGATTAAAATTCAAACCGGAAAGGCACTTTCAGAAATTGCAGTTTCTCTCTACGGCAAAGACAGAAAATTCTTTATCGTAAGCGACGGAATGGACTTTGACAGCGTTTACGAAATTATCGACTCCACAGGCGGACAGACGCTGGGATTTTTCTCCCTCAACAGCGTAAGCGAATACAAAAGCAGTCCCCTGGGCTTTGTTGAACAGACCAACATTCTCCTTGCAAAGCAGTTCAGGCTTACCCGGGACAAAACCTTCTTCATACCCCGTTATGCGGCCGGCAAGTGCATGGAACAGATCAGGGCCATCACGGATTCGCTGAATGTGATGGAAGATGCTGCTTACTAGACTATAAACTTTTTATTATTTATAATTGTTGAACTATGACAGCAGATACAATGGCAGTTGAATTTAAACAGAAGCCTCTCGCGGCTGGCAAACTGCTTCCATTAATTTTAATGGCCCTCGTTATTATTGCGGACCAGATTACAAAATATCTTATTGTAAAAAACATTCCTCTCGGCAGTATTGGCGCAACATTCTTCGGCGATTTTTTAAGAATCATCCATGTGTGCAACCCTGGAATAGCATTCAGCATCGGTCAGGGCTGGTCCCTTATGACCCGCGCATTCCTGTTCCGTGCAATTCCACTGGTTGTAATTGTAATCGTAATGGTTGTTTATTTTAAAAATGATGAATTTACAGCCTTGCAGCGATGGGCGATTGCCGGCATTGCAGGCGGCGGAATCGGAAACTTAATCGACAGATTCTTCAGGTTTGAAGGCGTTGTAGACTTTATCGACGTTAAGTTCTACGGGCTTTTTGGAATGGAACGCTGGCCTACCTTCAACGTTGCTGACAGTGCAGTTGTAGTCTGCGGCATCCTTCTGGTAGCTTCATTTATCTTTACAATCAAAGACTTAAAGAAAGACGAATAGGCGGAGGCACAATGACAATTTCTGAACGCACAACTTACTTTAACGTAATCGTTGGTTTATTCAACATTGTTCTTGGGCTTGTAATTGAATTTGGCCTGATTGCCCTGTGCTATCTTGCCCTTGCCAGAATGCCTGAAGCCGCAAACAGTATTCCGGTGTCGGTTCTGCTTCCATTTGTGCTTTTAATCGGCCTCGTACTTGCGATGGTTATCTCGGTTAAGTGCATAACATGGGCAATCAAAAAATTTAACCTTCAGGACAAACTTGATCAGAAAGTAGTTAAACGCTACATCAAAGACAATGTGTAAGTCCAGCCCTTAAGGCCTGGACTTAGTTTAAAACAAAAAAAGGAACGTTCACCAGAACGTTCCTTTTTTTGTTTGCGCCTTAAAGCCTATGCCTGAAGTGCAGTAACGGCAACGGTAGCAACGATGTCGTCTACGTTACATCCGCGGCTCAAATCGTTGAGAGGTTTTGCAAAGCCCTGGCAAACAGGACCGATTGCCATCCAGCCGCCCATTCTCTGGCAGATTTTGTAACCGATGTTACCTGCGTTGATGTTAGGGAAGATGAATGTGTTTGCATGACCTGCAACTTTGCTTCCAGGAGCCTTGAGTTCGCCAACTTCAGGAGCTACGGCAGCATCAAACTGGAATTCACCGTCCAGAGCCAGTTCCGGAGCCTTTTCTTTTGCAAGAGCAGTTGCTTCCTGAACTTTACCAACTGTGTTGAGGCCTTTTGCGTCGTTTCCTGAACCCTTTGTAGAGAATGAAAGCATTGCAACGCGTGGTTCGATACCTGCGATTTTTTTAGCTGTATCAGCAGAAGCAATTGCGATGTCAGAAAGTTCTTCTGCAGTTGGTTCGATGTTGATTGCACAGTCACCAAATACTGCAACTCCTTCTGGAACGTATTTGTTTCCGCCTTCCGGAGCAACCATGATAAAGCATGAAGAAACTGTCTTGAATCCAGGAGCAGTTTTGATTACCTGGAGACCAGGGCGCAATGTGTTGGCAGTTGAGTGGCATGCACCTGATACGAATCCGTCAGCGTCACCTGCTTTAAGAATCAATGCACCGTACATTGTATAGTCTTTGAAAATTGCAGCTTTTGCAGCGGCAACATCAGCATATTCTGGAGCACCAGTTTTTTTGTTGATTTTTCCTTCGCGAGCCTTGTAAAGAAGTTCGGCGTATTTGTCTGCGTTAGGATCTGAAGTCGGGTCAACAATTTTAACACCACTAAGATCTACACCAGGAACCAGTTTTTCACATTCGTCCTTCTTTCCCAGGAGGATGATTTTTGCAATTCCATCCTTTACGATTTTTGAAGCTGCTTCTACAACGCGTTTATCTTCGCCTTCGCACAAAACGATTGTTTTGTTTGCAGCCTTTGCTTTGTTCAATAATTCATCAACAAATGCCATTTATCTGTCCTTATAAAATAAAAAATAAGCGGCCCAAAACGAACCGCTCTTACAATACCACTTTTAGGATTTTTTTTCTACCGTTACGCAGTCTGCGCAAAAAGGCATCAATAACCGTCACTCATGCTGCGGTTGATATCACGCTGGTAGAGTTCCTGGTAAACAAGGCTTCGCTTTTTGAGTTCTTCCTTGCGCTGCTGGTTGAATGGAATAAAGCGCCAGAAAATAGCCCTCAATTCCTTGTCCATCCTCTGAACACCATCAACTTCCTTGGTCATCCACAAAACGTAGTCGCTGATAAAGTATGACTTTAAGTCGCCCTTGAGTTTCTGGTTTTCAATCCACTGATAATACTGTCCTGTAAGACCTTCTTCCATCCAGTAATAACTTGCCTTTTCCTTGGCAACCTGCCATCTCAAATCGGCAACAGCCATCAAAAGCGAAATTTTAAGGTCCCTCGGATACATTGGAACTACGATACGTCCGCGGCTTGTAATGCGGTTGTAGCGGTCAAACGGTTCCCAGCAGAATCCAAAGTCACCGTAAGTCGGTACAAGAAGAACATATGGTACGATACGGTGCGGTGTGTTTTTATGAATACGGCAGAATGCGCCCGGATCCATTTCTTCAATCCATGACATTATGCTGATTACATTTTCGCGGAAACCTGTTCCCTTAGGGATACAATGATAGAATTCGCGGGTAAATACCGGAAACTGGTTACCCTGGCGTCCGACAGTCATTTTTGCCATCTGGCGCACTGTGTTGAATTCTGTATCAATATCACCCTTGCTTACTTCGATTGCTTCAGGAGCGTTCTGCATTTTTGCAGAAAGCGACTCGCTTACGGCCTTTGCTTCTTCAAATTCCTTAAGGTAGCCGGCAAGTTCCTTGTCGTTTTTCTGCAGTGCACGGAGTTTTTCCTGGATTTCTGTAAAGAGTTTTTTCTGCATGTCTGAGTACGGCATGCGGTATGGTTCAAGACCAATCATCGGGGCGTGGTCACAAAGGCTTTCGATGCGGTTTTTAAGTTCCTGCTCAAGCATTGTGCGTTCGCTTTCTTTTGCGTTGACAAAACTTTCGGTACTCTGGAGTTTACCGTCGTTTTTGTTTTTGAGCTGCATAAGGTGCTGCTGTTCGGCACTTGCGTCCCCGTTTCCGGTCTTTCTTACGCGGACTTCATCAGTTGCAGAAAGAGTAAGACGGCCCGAGGCGATTTCCTTAAACCACTCGTCCATGTAATAAACAGGCTCGCCCGTGTTGTTTTCTATAATTGCCTTTGAGAAAGTCTGTTTTTGTTCAGGAGTAAAAAGAGACGGAAGAACTACACCAAAACGGAGCATCATTCTCTTTGATTTTGGAATCGAAAAGTCTGCCATTTTCGGCGCCATGGAGTGAACAAGTTCCCAGTAAGCCATTACCAGCTGCTGGCGGTAAACAGTGCGGTCTTTTGGGTCCGTACATGTCAGATACTTGGAAAGTACCTGGTGAACGCGCTGACTTGCCTGACCTTCGCCTGTGAGACAGGTTTTATAGTAGGCAGGGTCATCAAAGAATTTATGTCCTTCGTCTTCGTAGAATTTTTCAATCGGCTTAAAATGAGTAACGCTGAGGTCTACTTTATTTGCTATCGACTTATTATCTTTTGGTTTTTCTTCTTCAGAAACACTTCCGGTGTCAAAACTGTCTGCCGGAATTGAATCCGGGGAAGTTTGCATTGTCGGTCTTGTTGAACTTGCACTTTCGTTTATTAAAGCGAGAATCGATTCATCAAGTTCCTGATCTTCCATTATTTTACTCCCTTAGTCCTTTTATTATAACATGATATGGCGGGATTTCAACAGACAAACTCGTCTGATTTGAGGCTTACTTCGCCCGATTGCAGTGTTTTTTGAGAACCGTCGGCAAGTTCAACAACAAGTCCCGCCTGATTATCAATTGCCCTGACAAGGGCCCTGTACATTTTGCCTTCAGTGCCTGCCACTGGGTTTACGTTTACCTTTTTGTCGATTAAGAAGGAGCGCCGTCTGTACTCGTCCATCATCCGGGCAACAGCTTCTTCTGATTCTTTTTCGTGTTTTGAATCATAAAAACTGTCATAAAACTGAATCAGTTTATTTACAACACGCCCAATCAGTTCACTTTTTTGGTTTTCAGCAGGATCAAATTCAATCTGGTTTGCTGTACAGGCTTCTTCAATACTGCCGGCAACTTTAGAAAGAGGGCCGTCAAATTCACTTTTTAACACATTGATTCCGATTCCGACGATGATTGCGTCAATCGAGCCGGATTCAAAATTGGCAATTCCTTCCGTCAGAATGCCTGCAATTTTTTTTCCGCCCGCAAAAATATCGTTTACCCATTTTACGGAACAGTCTGTTTTATACAGTTCTTCAACGGCCTGGCAGACAGAAACTGCAGCCGCGCTGGTCATAACTGCAGGAATAACCTGAGTTTGAGGGCAGTAAACAAGCGTAAAATAAACACCTTTTTTTGCCGGCGAAACAAACTTCCGTTCAAGGCGGCCGCGGCCTGCGGTCTGTTCCTCTGCCGCAAAAAGTGTTTTGTGAAGTTTTGCGCCTTCACCTTCAACGATACGGCGCTTTGCTTCTTTATTTGTTGAATCAATACTGTCAAAGATTATGACCTGACCCGGCTCAAGGCCG
>JAEENG010000046.1 GCA_016283615.1 Treponema sp. | reverse complement strand
GAAGTATCGGTTGATATCAAGAGACAGGTGATAGTCCGCGTCGGCAGTATAGTCAAAGGTCAAACCATCATCCGGAACGTCCCTTTCCATTTTCTGAAAGTCAATTACGAGGTCTTTTACGAGAATATCGGTCAGGCCCAGATAGTTGTTGCTGATACCGGCCTGAACGTCCACGCCCATTTCAAAGTATCTGTGAGATTCTGCAAGTTCGGCCCGGGCAAACTGAGGAACTAAAATAATTGCAAAACTCAATAAAAGTAATCTTTTCATTTTAGTCTCCATAAACGGTGATTTCGCCGCCAGTTTCTACCGTGATATATCCCATAAATCTCAGATAAGAGCTTCGTGGAATTTTTACTGTGCCTTGTTTTATCGTCAAACCGACTTTTGGAGTAAACGGATATGAATCCAGAATTCTATCAAGTTCTGTCGAAGAAAATGAGAATGCCTGTTCTGCCTTTTCACTTCCGCCAAAGACGATTGTCTTGTTGATTCCGGAAGCCTGGTCTGTCATATGTGCACTCATATCAAGTCCTGTTGTAGTCTTGATAAAGTAATTGAGCGTAATTGTTTCGATTAAATCCGAGTACTTTTTAAAGTTACTGTCGCTTTCGGTCGGGCCGTCGCGTCCAAGAATATCACTTTCAATCTTCTGGCCGCCCAGCGCAAGAACGTCTTCGATTTCGATATTATCCGTAATCAAAAGCTGCAGCGGAAGGCGCATACAGATTGCCAGGTTGAGCGAGCAGGAACCTTCGGTTCGCAGTGTTTCTACCTGCTGTTTTGTAAGTGTAAGTTTTTGTCCGGACTCCGAATTAAGCGCCAGATTATACTGCATTGAACAGGTTTCTGATTCTGCATTGAACATCTGGGAAAGTGCGTCGGCAGATACCCTTGCAGAGTAAATAAAGTCATCATCGTTTACATTTTCTGCACCCAGATCCGGAAAAATAAGATTACCGGCATCGTTGATTGTTCCGTTTTCGTCAGCAAGAGTTGAAAGATCAATTTCACTTTCTGCAAGACTCAGTGTTGAATTTTGTGTTTCTGAACCAATCAGGTAAACCGTCTGGCTGGTCGTAACATCATTTTCGTCCGTCGTACTGTAAACTGCACTGACTTTTCCGCTGAAAGAAAGCAGATCACCCAGAGGGTCGGTTGGAACTTCTTCTGTCGCTTCAAAAGCAGGACGTGTTACAAAGAGATAGCCTTCAATTCCTTTGAATTGAATTTTATCAACGATATTGTTTTCGTCTTCTTCAAAGTAACCGTTAATTGTATTTTTTAAGTTGAACGAAGCGTCAAAAGAGCCGTCTACTGCCGTATTATCCGTATTCAATACAACTTTAACCCAGTCATATTCAAAAACAACTTCTGAAGAAATATTGTAAGTCTTATCCAGCTGCAATTCTGAAAGGCAGATATGGCCGGCGTGTCCGCCTTCTGTAATCGAACTGTGAACGGTAACACCAAGGTCAATATCGAGCTGCGGCGTTGTTGAAGGTTGAACTATTCCTGTCCAGTCCTCACCGGTCGAAAGGGATAAATCATCGTTTGGTTTAGAAATTGAATAATCATCTACGATCGCAGTTGTGATTTTAAATGCATCCGAAGTGAAGTGGGCTTCCATAATAAGGTCGCCCTGAGCCGGATTAAAAACCAGGTCAGTTGTGGTTGTCGCTTTAATCGCCAGTTTATTGAATTCGATTGTATCAACGTATTCAGTTACCGAGCTTCCAAATTCAATATTGAATTCCTGGCCGAATGTTGTCATATCAAGAAGTTCTTCCGGCTTAAGATAAACAATATTCATCTTGCTTATTTTTGCACCGCCGACAATATCCAGGGATGTCGGACTGGAAGAATCAAATACAAAGGTCGCATTGACAAAAGATAGTCTAACTGTACCCGAAAGTGTCAGATCATCCGGTGTAATATCCTTTAAGTTAAGAGGAAGTGTTTTATTCAGAATATAATTTGAACTGTCACCTTCTTCCGGAACCGTATTTAAAAATTCCGAAGCGCTGGCTGTAATTCCGCCAGTCATTGCAATATCCGATTCACAGACAATTCCGTTCCAGTCTGAAGGAACAGCGGCTTTATAAGTGATAGCGCCGTCGGTAATTGTTGCCGATACCAGAAACTTGCTCATAGCTGACATATCAACTGTCGTATTGAACGGTATTGAACCGGCACCCGGATTATACTCTTCAATTTTGTCGGTATTCATGGTAAAACCGGTAACTTTGCTTATCTGGGAAACCGGATTCATTCCGACAGAAATTGCGTAACCTCCGTTACCGCCGTTTCCGTATTGAATTGAACCGTTAAATCTTAAGACCATGCTTGGTTCAATTGTTGCCCCGCTCAAATCAAGAAATATGGTTCCGCCCGGAGCAAGACGGGTTGACTCTGTTGCCTGGGCTATAATTTTACTTTTATCTGAATTATACAGAACAGGAATCAGATTCATCTCAAAGTCATCGCCAAGGTTGTCTGCAACAGGAGCACAAACTATGGCAAGACCGCCGCTTGCAAAAGTCATCGTATCAAAATCAGGTTCGGTAAAATTTACAGTGATTTCAAAGCCTGTCCATGTTCCGGCGGCAGTACTTTTTATATTTCCGGGTCCCGGTGTCTGCATTAAAACAGATTCATTGTGGGGATTGGCATTAAAACTGTTTACAAAAATCAGGTTAAAGTCCGGCAGACTCATGCTCTGATTAAAAGAAAATGTTCCCGGAACTGTGATTTCCTGCGAAATGTTTCTGCTGATAAGAGTCGGGATATCGAGACCATCAAGGTAGGTGCCAAAATCCAGAGGAATCTGGCTGATCGGGAAGTTAATCAAAAATTCCTGAACGCTGTCGCTTCCGTTATGGTTGTAGTCGTAAATTTCAAGACCGTCATTAGACATCTTTGATGCAAGTTCCGACGCATTAAGATACTTGTCCATATCCATTGTTACGTCACCGAGCGGAACTGAATACTTTGCACCTTCGGATTTAATTTTGACGGTTTCCGGTGCCTGCAGATTTTTTAAATCATCTACAAAACCGCATGAAAATGAGAAAAATGAAATTGCAACTATCGCCACGGCTGTGCCAGTCTTTCGTATTTTCATTGCAAATTCTCCTTTATCTTATTATCGACAATTATAACACAAAAAAGGACCCCTACAAGGAGTCCTAACAGGAAAATATCTAAAATCTCCAAAATATGCAGGTAGGCTCAGAAAATCGTCCTGGCCCCTGCTTTTCCGGTTTATTTGTTAAAGAAGGCTGCGAACGGATTGTATGTTTCGCCGTCGTCTGAGCCGTAATTTTTGCCGCCGCGGTTAAAGTCGCGGTTTGCGCCCGGGCGGTTTGCATTTGAGCCGACTCCAACAGGAGAAGCTTTCTTAACTACAACTACGCGGCGCTTTCCGTCTCCTTCTGTGCGGGCTGCCGGCTTTTTGCCTTCGTTTGTCTGGCCGAGGCGCTGGCTTGCGTCGCTCTTGAG
>JAEENG010000045.1 GCA_016283615.1 Treponema sp. | reverse complement strand
CCGGATCAGGAAAATGTTGCACTCGTTATGCCTGGAACAAGATTTGATCCTAAAACCGGCATGATTAACGTTGCTCCAGAAAACTGATTTCTAACTTGAACTTAAGGACTTTGACATGGCAGAAAAAATTCCTGAAACAATAGGTAAATACAAAATAATGTCTCTCGTTGCAAAAGGTGGAATGGGCGCCGTTTACAAGGCTGTACACCCGTCTTTAAAGCGCCTCGTTATCATTAAAAAACTTACTATCCGCAATAACGCAACCGTTAAGGAGCGCTTTAAGAGAGAGGCCCAGATTCTGCTGGATATGCAGAGTCCGTACATTGTTCACCTTTTTGACTATTTTATCGAAGGCCAGAGCCATTATATCGTTGAGGAATTTGTAGACGGTCTTTCTCTTGCACAGCTGCTCGATAAACAGGTTGCCCTCGGCACTGAACTAGCACTTTTGATTTTTCATGACGCATGTCTGTCGCTTAAATTTGCACATGCCCGGGGAATTGTTCACCGGGATATCAAACCGGGAAATATTTTGATTTCAAAACGTGCCGAAGTAAAACTTGCTGACTTTGGTATTGCTTCATCAGAAAGCGGAGATGAGATTCCTCTTTCAACTTCCGACGATACTGCTTCTACAAAGGTGGACGGAAACCTGACCCAGAGCGGTGTTACTCTCGGAACTCCTGCCTACATGTCGCCTGAACAGATTACAGACAGCCGCAGCGTTGATAAGAGGGCCGATATTTATTCAATGGGTGTAATGCTCTATGAAATGCTTACAGGCTCAAAACCGTTTCCTTCAAACTTAAATCCAGAAACTCTCGAAAAAATCAAAAAGGGTAAGTATGTAAATCCGCGTAGAATCGATAAAAATATTCCGCCGGTAATCTGCCGCATGATTAAAAAAATGCTCCGCGCTAATCCTGACAGAAGATTTCAGTCGATTGAAAAGGTTATCGCAATTGTAAAAAAATACCTTTCACACTATAACACCCATAAAATCCGCATTGCCCTTGCTCAGTGCGTTCTTTCAAAAAAACAGCTTACTCTGCCGGCCTTTGAACGAAAACAGAACAAGGCTAAAAAAGTCGGTATTATCATTGCATGCGTCCTTGCCTTTGCAGCCGCCTTTGGTTTTGTATGGTACAAGGGTTATATTCATAAAACGGTTTTGAGCCACTGGTACCGCGAAGTTGTCATCAATATGCAGATGCCAAAAACTTCAAGTGTAAACAGCGACCTTCCTGTGCGCGCATTCTTTTTTGAAGATGATGGAAAATCCATCCCGGAAGTGAGCGGAACCCGTCGTGTATTCAACGAAAAAAAAGCTCAGGACTCTGCAAATTCAAAAACCAAAAACTACCAGACTTATCCGGTTTATCTTCGTGAAGGAAACTACCGTGTAAAGATTGCTGCAGGCCCGTATGTTATCTGGCAGTCCCTTAAGGTTGAATCCAAATCTGTTACATTGAATATTAATTCACTTAAAAACCGTAAAACTGACGTAACAATCAAAACAACAAGTTACGACAGCGCAAACGGAAAGAACCTGACTGATGACACAAAGTTCTTGCTCTCATACCGCGGAAAGTGGGTTCTGATGGAAGAAGTTCCTGCAGAAGATATCAAGAGCGGTTCAATTATCAAGGTTCTTGCACGCTGTGAAGGTTATGAAGATGCCGTATATTCACTTCTTTTGGACTGGTACCAGGACGAACTTATCATCAGCGCTGCCATGCAGAAAAGTGAAGAAGTCAAAAAATAGAATAGTGTTGAATTCAAGTATTTACTTGTCGTTCGCTCTTTTTGTGATTACATTATAAATATGGCTAAAGACAATAATAACGAAAATGACGATAAAATAAACGGACAGGATGAAGAGCAGATTAAAAAGGAATTTGAAGATAAAATCCGCTCTGCTATCGGAGATTTTGTCTCAGAAAACTTTGACGGAGATGTTCCTGTCGATGTTGAAGTAACTGTAGAAAAAAAAGAAAAGACTTCTAAAAAAACAGGCGAAAAGGCCAGAGACGATAAAAATTCAACAGAAGATAAAGACTCTAAACAGACAAAATCTTCCCGTGGTACAAAAAAGGCAGATTCAAAAAAAGAAGGCGCCTCAATTGTCCCGGTAGATAAAATGCTTCCGGACAAACTCTTTTTAATCGGATTGAACGTACGCCCGATATTCCCGGGAATTTTTACTCCTCTGATGATTACAAATTCAGAAGATGTTAAAACCATCGACAAGGCATTTGAAGAAAACGGCTTTATCGGACTTTGCCTTACAAAAAAAGAAAGTGACAATCCGACAATCAGCGAACTTTACGAAGTCGGCACCGTTGCCCGCATTATCAAAAAAATCAATCTGCCGGACGGCGGCGTAAATATCTTTGTTTCGACTATCAAGCGTTTTAAGGTTAAGCGCGCATTGAGCCAGAAAACTCCGGTTTATGCGGCTGTTGAATATCTTGAAGATGAAGAAGCTGACACATTTGAAGTTAAGGCTCTTACACGCGCATTGATTTCTGAAATGAAGGAAATCAGTGACAATAATCCGCTTTTCAGCGAAGAAATGCGCCTCAACATGGTTAATATTGACCATCCGGGTAAAATCGCCGACTTTATCGCTTCAATTTTAAATACAGACAAAAACGAACAGCAGAAAGTTCTTGAACAGCTCAATATCCGTGCCCGCATGGAACAGGTTCTTGTGTTCATCAAAAAGGAACAGGAACTTTTACGTATTCAGAAAAAAATTCAGGGCGAACTCAATGACCGCGTAGAAAAAAATCAGCGCGAATACTTCCTCCGCGAAGAAATGAAGGCAATTCAGGACGAACTTGGAATCGGAGCCGACGGAGAAGGTAACGATTACACTAAATTCAAGGAAAAAATTGAAAGTTTCCACTTTGAAGGCGAAATCAAGGAAGCCTGCGACAGCGAACTTGAAAAGTTCAAGCTCATGGACCCTAACTCTTCTGAGTATTTTGTTTCGCGCAATTATCTCGAACTCATCTGCAATCTTCCGT
>JAEENG010000001.1 GCA_016283615.1 Treponema sp. | reverse complement strand
TTTTATGAAGTAAACAAATGTCTTTCTTTTGATAGAAAAACCGCCTTTGGGTATCGTCTTGATATTCCTTCAGGAATGTCTGTGCGTTTTGAACCGGGTGAAGAAAAAACAGTTCAGCTTTGCACTTTCGGTGGCAAGTCAGAAATCTACGGCTTGAATAATTTGACATCAGGCAAAGCAATTCCGGGAGGTGTTAAATGAGTTATACAATCGATGGAAAAAAATATACGGCAATGTATGGACCGACAACCGGTGACAAAATCCGGCTTGCAGATACAAATCTCATAATTCAGATTGAAAAAGATTTTACAGTCTATGGTGATGAAGCAAAGTTCGGCGGCGGTAAAACTCTGCGCGACGGCATGGGCCAGTCTGTAAATACAACACGTGAAGGTGGAGACCTGGATCTCGTTATTACAAACTGCGTCATCCTCGATTACACAGGAATCTACAAAGCTGACATCGGAATTAAAGACGGAAAAATTGCGGGCATCGGAAAGGCCGGAAATCCTGACACAATGGATGGTGTAACTCCGGGAATGACTGTAGGCGCAGCAACTGAAGCGCTTGCGGGAGAAGGTTTAATCGTTACGGCCGGTGGAATAGATACTCACATTCATTTTATTTCTCCTGAACAGGTTGGAACAGCTTTGTGCTCGGGCATTACAACAATGATTGGCGGAGGTACTGGTCCTGCTGATGGAACTAATGCGACAACCTGTACTCCTGGTAAATGGAATCTTGAAATGATGATAAAAGCCGCAGAAGATTTTCCTATGAACATAGGCTACATGGGGAAAGGAAACTGTTCAAATAAACAGAAGGAAAGCGAGCTTGTAGCTCAGATAAAAGCGGGTGCCTGCGGTCTGAAAATCCACGAAGACTGGGGAACAACACCTGCGGCTATTGATGCGGCTCTTACAATCGCAGACCAGTACGACGTTCAGGTTTGTATTCACACAGATACTTTGAATGAGGCTGGCTGTGTTGAAGATACGCTCAAGGCAATTAATGGTAGAACTATGCATACCTATCATACTGAGGGCGCTGGTGGTGGACACGCACCTGATATTTTGAAAGTTGCCGGCCACCCGAATATTATTCCGGCTTCTACAAACCCGACAATGCCGTTTACTGTAAACACTTTGGACGAGCATCTTGATATGCTTATGGTCTGCCATCACCTTGATAATAAAATTGAAGAAGATGTTGCTTTTGCAGATTCCAGAATCCGTCCTGAAACAATTGCGGCTGAAGATGTGCTTCATGACATGGGTGCACTCAGTATTATGAGCAGCGACTCTCAGGCGATGGGGCGTGTTGGTGAAGTAATTACCCGAACCTGGCAGACAGCTCACAAGATGAAAGAGGAGCGAGGTGCACTGCCGGAAGATTCTACCGAGAACGATAACTTCCGCGCAAAGCGTTACGTTTCAAAGTACACAATTAATCCTGCAATTGCTCATGGTATTTCTGATTATGTGGGTTCACTTGAAAAAGGAAAAGTTGCAGACCTTGTTTTGTGGAATCCAATGTTCTTTGGAGCAAAACCTGACATGGTGATTAAAGGCGGTGCAATTATTCTTTCAAAAATGGGAGATTCAAATGCGTCGATTCCAACCTGTCAGCCGGTTTATTACAGAAATATGTTCGGTTACTACGGAAGAGCAAAATACATGACTTGCATTACCTTTATGTCTAAAGCTGCGATTGATGAAAAAATACCTGAAAAGCTTGGACTTGAAAAAATTTGTCTGCCGGTAAAAAAATGCCGCGGTATCGGTAAAAAGGATTTGAAGTTCAACGATGCACTTCCTGTAATTGATGTTGATCCTGAGAATTATCATGTTACTGCCGATGGAGTGCCAATTATAAGTAAACCGGCAAAAGAGCTTCCTCTGGCCCAGAGATATTTCATGTTTTAGGAGATTATTTTGATTTATACAAAAATTTTGGGAAAACTTGGTGATGCAGAGTTTCAGTCTAAGCCTGTCGATTATGTTGATTTTGAGTGGCACGAAACTTACTCCAAGCTTCACAGAAAAACTTCCCGAACAGGGCGTGATATTGCAATCAGCCTGGATGATTCAATTTTGAAAATTGGAATTAAGCCTGGTGATGTTTTTGGAGTGGATTCAGACGGTACTGTGATAACAGCCGATGTTCTTGCAACAGATGTGCTCAGTGTAAAAATTGAAAATCCAGATTTCTTTTCTGTTTCAAAGGTTGCATATGAGATTGGAAATTGTCATGCACCGCTTTTTGCAGGCCACGAGCCGAACGAACTTATCACGATTTTCAATGAACCTATGCAGAAGCTTCTGGAAGGTCTTCACGGCATGAATCTGAAAGTTGAAAAAAGAAATGAAAAGCTCGACTTCTCAAAGCAGATTTCATCGATTGTAGGTCACGGACACGGTCACGCACATTCGCATGAGCACCATGGGCACGAGCATTCCCATGAACACGGTCACCAGCATGGCGAACATTGATTTTGAGCTGCTGCAGTTAAATGACTCAACCTTCCCTATCGGAGCCTACACACTCTCATGGGGACTTGAAACTTTTGTTCAGCAGAAAATCATACACAACAGCCAGAGCGCGCTTGAATATCTGGAGTCAGAAATCACTTCAAGTTTTTTGAGTAACGAATTTCTGCCGGTACGGCTGACTTATGAATATGCGCAACAGGAAAACTGGGACAAGGTTTTAGAAATTGATGAGATTTACAACGCAGCAAAAAATGCAAAAGAAATCAGAGTGGGAAGCAAGAAGATTACTGCCCGCTTTTTTAAGACTGTGTGCTTGTGGCAGAAGGAGGGCGATGCAGATACCAGACAGCTTTTCCGTCTTAATCATTTTCCCGTGATTTACGGAGCCTATTGTGCCCTTAAAAAAATCCCGCTAGATGACGCTCTAAAAACTTTTTTGTACAGCCAGTTTTCTGCGCGGGTAACAACTCTGGTAAAGTTAATTCCTTTGAGTCAGAACGAAGGTCAGAAAATTCTTCATTCGCTTTTTGAAGATTTTGACAAGATTCTTTTAGATGCGGAAACACTTGGAGAAGATGATTTATGCCGTTCCTGTCCTGCCAGTGAAATTCGTGGGATGCAGCATGAGTTTTTATATACACGATTATACATGAGTTAAAACCGCATAAGGAGGTTTATATGCGTTTTACAAAAATTGGAGTAGCAGGACCAGTTGGTTCAGGAAAGACCGCACTTGTTGAGGCTTTAACAAGACGTCTGGCAGACAAATATTCTATCGGTGTTATCACAAATGATATCTACACAAAGGAGGATGCTGAATTTCTGGCTGCACATTCAGTTCTTCCAAAAGAAAGAATTGTTGGCGTTGAAACCGGAGGCTGCCCTCATACAGCAATCCGCGAAGATGCATCAATGAATCTTGAGGCGGTTGATGAATTAAAAGCGCGTTTTCCAGATATAGAACTTATGTTCATTGAAAGCGGCGGAGATAATCTTTCTGCAACTTTTTCTCCTGAACTCGTAGATGCAACAATCTTTGTAATTGATGTTGCCGAAGGCGATAAAATTCCGCGTAAGGGTGGACCTGGAATTATGCGCAGTAATCTTCTTGTCATAAACAAAATTGACCTTGCCCCCCTTGTTGGAGCAAGTCTCGAAGTAATGGCTCGGGATTCAAAAAAAATGCGTGGCGACAAACCTTTTGTTTTTACGAATATCAGAAGCGGTGAAGGAATTGATGATGTAATTGCTTTTCTTAATCACAACGTTTTCTTTTCTGATTTAGAAGAATAGGAATCCTGAATGAATCAGTTTGCCCACGTTTCCAGATTTGAAATTACAGCCTCGCGAGCTGCCTCTGGAAATACTTTTATTGAAGACAGTTTTTTTACCTCGCCTTTCAAAATCATGAAACCCTTTGAACGGGAGGGCGGAGGCATTTCCGTTTTTCTTCAAAGTGCAAGCCCTGGAATTCTTGAAGGTGACATTCAGCAGCATAAGATTCTTGTGAAAAAAAATTCGAGTCTCCAAATCAAAAGCCAGTCTTTCGAAAAAATTTTTAAGATGGATAGTGGCAAAAAAGCAGAGCGAAAAATTTTTGCAGAAGTACAGGAAGGCGCAACTTTATTTTTCAGTCCCCTTCCCTGTATTCCTTTTTCACAAAGCAATTTTTCTTCGACAACTGAAATCCTGCTTTCAAAAAACTCACGCCTCATTTATGAAGATTGTATCTGTGCCGGCCGATGCGCTCACGGAGAGTTTTTTGATTTTACGCTCTATCATAATCAGATAAAAATCCGGCGCGAAGGTAAATTAATTTTCCGCGACAATTTATTTCTTCAGGGAAGTGATGGTGGAATACATCCGGAATATAAACAAAGCCTTCTGGGAAAAACTATGTTTGGCAGTTTTACTCATTGTGGCAGTATGTTGATTTTTGGTTTTGACGCAAAACTTCAGGAAGTTCGCACTGCCCTGCAGCTCGAAGAAAAACTTTTATACACAGAAGAAAATACAACGACCGCCCCCGCCCCACTTTTCGAAGTAAGCGAAAATGACAGTGGCGATTTAATCATCCGCGCCCTCGCAAACAGCGCCGAAAAAATCCAGAAAAAATTTGAATCAATCCGAAATATCCTGAAATAAAAAAGTTAAAAAAATGCCGCAGCAGTTTCTTCTGAGGAGGTTTTCGGATCCTGCTGCGGCGAGGAAAGAACTATCTTTATTATCCAATTGCCATCTTAGACTGGATGAGAGCTGTATCGGCATCTTTGGTAAGCCCGCTCAAAGTGATGGAACCTTTGTCCATTACATAATAGCTGTCACTTACTTCAAGTACAAAGTCGAGATACTGTTCAACAATCAGAATTGTAATTCCCAGCTCCCGGTTTACTTTTTGAATTGCAGTCGCAATATCTTCAATTATCGAAGGCTGAATACCTTCCGTCGGTTCATCAAGAATCAAAAGTTTAGGATGAGAAACCAGAGCTCTGGCAATAGCAAGCTGCTGCTGCTGACCGCCACTAAGGTTTCCTCCCTTTCTTTTCAGAAAGTCTTTTATGATAGGAAAGAGTTCGAAAATCTCTTCACCTATTTTTCCCTTACCACCTTTTACTTCAAGCCCAAGCTCTAAGTTTTCTTCAACCGTAAGCTGAGGAAAAATCTCGCGGCCCTGTGGTACGTATCCGATTCCAAGTGCAGCTCTCTCGTAAGTTTTTTTCTGTCGGATTTCATCTCCATCAAAAAGAATACTTCCGTCTGTAGTTTTTACCATGCCCATAATACTTTTGAGTGTCGTACTTTTTCCTACACCATTTCGTCCAATCAGGCATACAACTTTTCCATCAGGAACAGACATACTCAAATCAGGAATAATATTACTCTCTCCATACCAGGAACAAAGATTTTTAATTTCAAGCATTTACTACTCCTTCTGCGGTTTCTGTTGTTCCGCTCTTATGGAACTTTCCTCGTCCCAGATATACAGCTCTAACTTTCTCATCAGCAAGAGCTTCGTCCGCAGTTCCTTCAACAAGAATCTTTCCTTCATGCATTACTGTTACGCGGTCTGCAACTGAACGCACAAATTCCATATCATGTTCAACAACAACAACTGCATAACGCTCCGCAATCTTTTTGATAATCTGTCCCGTCTTCTCTGTTTCTTCTTTTCCCATTCCGGCAACCGGCTCATCAAGCAAAACTACAACCGGCTCCTGAACTAACAACATTCCAATTTCAAGCCACTGCTTTTGTCCATGGGAGAGGGAAGATGCCTTTGCATGTTTTTTATCAGCCAGACTTATGAAGTTCAAAATGTTTTCAATCTGCTCCTTCTGCTTATCCGAAATCTTAAAAAAGAGCGACCCCCATACGTTCTTGCTTCCCTTCAAAGAAATCTCCATATTTTCCCATACAGTCAGACTTGTAAAGACCGACGGGGCCTGGAATTTGCGGCCGATTCCTTCAGAAACAATTTCTGATTCAGAAAGTTTTGTAAGATCAATATTTACATATTTTCGAATACCCAGGTCTGTACCGCCGTGGTAAATAATTTTCCCCTGACTTGGTCGGGTCTTGCCACAGATGATATCCAGAAGGGTAGTCTTACCTGCACCGTTTGGCCCGATAAAAAAGTGAACCTTATGGGGCATGATTTTTGTCGTTACATCTGTAAGTGCCTTAAAGCCTTCAAAACTCACAGAAATATTATCTATCTCAATTACAGGTGTTAATGAAGTTGTATATTCTTTCATGACTTAACCTCTTTAGTAGATCTGATTTTTGAAATTCCTTTTTTTACTAAATCTGTGAAAACTCCCGTAAGACCTCTCGGCAGAAAAAGAACTACCAGAACGAAAATTGCACCGATAAAGTATGACCAGATTTCCGGGAAGCTTTCGCTAATCAAAGTTTTTGTGATGTTTACAATGAAAGCTCCAATAACTGCACCAATCAATGTGCCTCTACCGCCGACTGCAACCCAGATTGCCATGTCGATTGAGTTTGAAATACTCATTTCTGAAGGCGAGATAATTCCGCTGAATGGTACAAAAAGAGCTCCTGCAATTCCTGTGAACAATGCACTTAAAACGTATACGAAAGTTTTGTAGCTTGCAGTCTGATAACCAGAGAAGCGGGCACGGTTTTCGCCGTCCCGGATTGCTACGAGAACTCGGCCACACTTTGTCTTCATGATTGTAGAAAAAATACAATAAGTGAGCTCAAGAAATGCGAGGGCAACGTAGTACCACATGTATTTAGCGCTTTTTCCTGCAATCGGAAGTCCGAAGAGTGTAGAGAACTCTGTGATGCCGTTTGTTCCGCCTGTATATGGCTGAAGTCCAATAAAGAGGGTAACAAAAACCAGAGCCAGAGCCTGAGACAGAATTGAAAAGTAAACACCTTTTATTCTGTTCATAAAGGTTAAAAGTCCAAGTACAAATGCAAGTATAGAAGGCACAAGAATAATCATCAAAACGGCTTCTGGTGCTGTCTTATAAAATTCCCAGAACCAGGGGAGAGTAGTTCGTCCACTCCAGCTCATAAAGTCAGGAAGCTTTCCGTGACTTGCAACAAGCTTTAGATACATACCCATTCCGTAACCACCCAAGCCAAAGAAAACTCCATGTCCAAGACTCAATATTCCGGTATATCCCCAGATTAAATCTATACTCAAAGCCACAATCGCATAGGTAATGAATTTGCCTACAAGACTTACTCTGAAAGGCGAAAGAAAAAGAGGGAGTAAGGCTACAATCAGAATTAGTAAGGCAAAAGAAAGGTTCTTCTTCTTTGTGTTTAAGCCGTCAATTGTTGGAGCGTTTCCAAAAGAATCTGATGTAAAAAGCTTTGATATTTTTTCGTTAATGGTCATTGAATCCTCCTTACTCATCAAGTGCACGAGAGTGAATTGTGAACAGTCCCTGAGGTTTTTTCTGCAGAAAGAGAATTACAAGAATCAAAACAATTGCCTTTGCAATGTTTGCTGAAGTTCCAAATTGAATAATAGCATTGCTCATTCCGATTAAGAGGGCACCGGCAATTGCTCCGGAAAGTTTTCCGACACCACCAAGAACTACAACCATAAAGGTATCGATGATGTAGTTTTGTCCAAGCGAAGGTCCAACTGAACCAAGCAGACACAAAGCACAGCCTGCAACTCCGGCAAGGCCAGAACCAATTGCAAAAGTAAAAGTGTCTATGCGGTTTGTTTTAATTCCAAGACACTGTGCCATAGCGCGGTTCTGCATTGTGGCACGAACTTTTTTTCCGTAAGAGGTTTTGTACATAAGGATATACATAAAAACCAGACAGAGAATTACAAGTAAGATTATAAAAAGTCGTTTGTAAGTCATTGCAACTCCTGCAATTTGGAAGTTGCCGTTGAGTACAGACGGAGAAGAAACATTCACATTTGGAGCACCGAAAATTGATCGGGCAAGCTGCTGCAAGAACAAGCTGATTCCCCAGGTAGCAAGAAGGGAATCTGTTTCGCGTCCATAAAGACGTTTGATTACAAGTCTTTCAAGAAGACAGCCGAAAAGAGCTGCTACTAAAAATGAAAATATGATTGCCACAGGATAATAAAAATCAAAAGCAGCCTTAGGTAAAAAAGCAATAAAAAAGTTTTGTACAAGAAATGTTGTATAAGAGCCAATCATTATGAACTCACCATGAGCCATATTGATTACCCGCATCAGTCCGAACGTAACCGACAAACCGATTGCTGCCAGAAGAAGAATTGAACTGAGACTTATTCCATTAAATAAAATCGTAAAAACTGTTTCCATAAAAACTGTCCTAAAAAGGGGGCGTTATGGGGGAAGCCCCCATAAAGGAGGGGGAGACTTCCCCCTTCTTTATTACAGGCCTTTTGCCCAACCGTATGTTGAAAGATATGGATCTGGCTTTACTGCACCGCTTGTTGACCATACTTCATCAATAAGACCTGTGCTGTTAATCTTTCCGATTCTTACAGGCTTATAAATGTGCTGGTTATCTCCATCGAGAGTAACTTTTCCTTCAGGAGCGTTGAAGCTGATACCCTTAGCTGCTGCCTTAACCTTTTCTACATCGAAAGAACCTGCCTTTTCACAAGCCATTGCCCAGAGATAAACTCCGATGTAACCTGCTTCAATTGGGTCGTCTGTTACGCGCTTTTCACCGTAAGCTTTTTTGTAAGCTGCAACGAATGCGCTGTTTTCTGAAGTCTGTGTTGTCTGGTAGTAGTTCCATGCAACATAGTGTCCCTTAAGGTTTTCAATTCCAACACCGCCAACTTCCTCTTCTGCAATTGAGAAACTCATTACAGGAATTGTTGAAGCTGTAATTCCGGCATCTGTAAGCTGCTTGAAGAAAGCAACGTTTGAGTCACCATTGAGGGTGTTGATGATACAGTCAGGTTTAGCTGCCTTGATCTTAGAAACAATAGTAGCGAAGTCTGTATGTCCCATTGGAGTGTATTCTTCACCTGCTACTGAACCGCCAAGGTAGTTAAGCTGAGCCTTGATAATTTTGTTAGCAGTACGTGGGAATACATAGTCACTTCCTACAAGGAAAATGTTCTTACCAAATTTTTCTGTACAGAAATCTACTGCAGGAACTGCCTGCTGGTTTGGAGCTGCACCCATGTACATGATGTTTGGGCTCATTTCCATACCTTCATACTGAACAGGGTACCAGAGAAGGGCACCTGTTTCTTCTACAACCGGCTTAACAGCCTTACGTGAAGCACTTGTCCAGCAACCAAAAATTGTAGCAACTTTATCACTCTGAATTAGTTTTCTTGCACGTTCTGCAAAGATCTGTGGTTCAGACGCACCATCTTCCTGAGCAACTTCAATCTGTTTTCCAAGTACGCCACCTTTTGCATTAATTTCATTAATTGCAAGAAGCTCTGCATCTCTTACTGATGTTTCAGAAATAGCCATGGTTCCGCTCAATGAATGGAGGATACCAACTTTTACAGTCTTACCACCATCTTTTTTTGCACATGAACTGAATGCTGTTACACTCAAGATTGCGATTGCCGCACCAACGAATAAATTTACCTTCTTCATATATTTTCCTCCAAGAAAAAGATTTTCAAAATAAAAAAGGCGTCTGTTTTCTCTGCCAGCATAAGAAACCAGACGCCTTTGTCTTAACTAAATTATTTACTTTTTGAATTAATAAACTTTCTTCCGTTTCATCCACAAGCTGTGAACTATAAATACCAGAAGTCCGCTCATCATTATGATTGCCCCGAGTATTGCATCTTCAGCACTCAGATCAAAAAATCCTTCGCCTTCCAGAACCGAAGCAACCCCGTCCATGCTCCACATCAAAGCTGCTGCCCAAAACATCAGCATGGTCAGGAAAACACTTTTGTTTTCTTTTCCTTCTTTTTTATTCAGCAGGAATGCCAGGGTAAAAGCAAGTGCATTAATTATTGTAAATATCAAACACATCAGAAGGCCCCCGCTATTTTATTTTTGAATTTTTTATTTGCATAATGCGAAACTAATTCCGCCAGTCCCCATACAATAGTAACTATTGCTGCCATTGATACTCCTACGGTTGCCATCTCGTGAAGCATTTCTGGAATATCTTCCGGATTATTCATGGCTGTAAGGAATGGAGGGTAGAGCACTACTTCTCCATGGTAAATGTGTTCTATTGCCAGGAGAAAGCTTCCTCCGTAAAGCATATTTTCAAGATGGCCAAGTTTTGTTTTGATAACAGAATCTGCATTTCTTTTGAAGGCGATCTTTTTTGCAACTGAAAGAATTATTCCTTCTGCAAGTGGAACTGTAAAGCAAGCCATAATGTCCTCCTGGTAACTTTTTGGCAAAAAAAAATGGAGCTGACTTTTTGTGTCAGCCCCATTGCTTAACCTTGTAACAAACGTTATTTTTTTCTCGTAAAATTGTCAATCAGAAAAAATGGAACTTTAGATTGATTTTTGATTATCTCCAGGCTCCAGATTATAGATTAAATTTAAAAGCTGGGTTCTGGAATTAACTCCTGCTTTATTAAAAATATTGTAAACATGTTTTTTTATTGTCGAAATTGACACAGATAGGTTTTCAGCAATTTCCAAATTTCCACGCCCAGCAATCATTTCTTTTACAACATCAAATTCGCGATCGGAGAGCGAAAAAAGCAAAGCGGCTTCTTTTACTTTTTCGTCGAGCAGGGGAGTTATATTTGTTTTTACCAGTAGAGACTGTAATTTTTTTTCAAGTTCAGCTGATGAAAAATTCTGCTTATTTTCATATAAGCTGATTAGATTTTTTTTTATTTCTTCCCATTCAGATTCAATAAGCATTTTTCCACACCCCTAAAATAAATAAGGGGCAGTGAAATTAATCACTGCCCCTTCGCAAGTTATGGGAGGCAATCTAACATAATAAAAATTCTATGTCAATGCTAATTATCTAATCATTCTTCTTGCTTCTATAATCTCCATCAGTGTGAAAATAAAAAAACGAAAAAATTATAAAAATATATTGACGATTTTTTTTAAATTCGTTATAAAATAAATTGTCTAAGGCAAAGGTGTCGAAGAGTAATTCCTTCGACACCTTTTTTTATTTAGGGTTTATTACAAACCCTAAAAACGGCGAAGTCAAGGCTTTAAGCGTATGCGTGCCTTGACTCGACGTATTGTCTGGCAATGACAGTGCGAGTACTTCGTTCCTAAGAAACGATAGGTATAAGCAGCATTTTTTTTTAGACGACGATGATGTCGGGCATTTGTGCACAGTGTCTGATATTATCGTCGTTTTTTTTTTGTGTGATTCGAACTTACATAGGAGGTATTTATGAGTGAAGTTTGGAGCGTATGGTTTTTAATCGGCGCTGCACTTGTATTCTTTATGCAGTGCGGTTTTGCCATGGTTGAAACGGGATTTACAAGGGCAAAAAATGCAGGAAATATCATCATGAAAAACCTGATGGATTTCTGTATCGGAACTCCGATGTTCATGTTGCTTGGTTTTGGTCTTATGATGAGCGAAAATTATTTCTTCGGCTTTATCGGTAAGCCGGACATGCAGCTCTTTACGAATTTTGCAGAACTTGACTGGTCAAGCTTTGTATTCAACCTGGTTTTCTGTGCTACTGCCGCAACAATCGTTTCCGGTTCAATGGCAGAACGTACAAAGTTCTCTGCTTACTGTATTTATTCGGCTGTAATTTCTGCAGTTGTTTACCCTATTGAAGCAGGCTGGGTATGGAACTCACATGGCTGGCTTGTTCAGCTTGGTTTCGTAGACTTTGCCGGTGGTGCTGCAATTCACTCAGTAGGTGGAACTGCCGCTTTAATCGGTGCAATTTTCCTCGGACCACGTATCGGAAAGTATGTATACGACAAGGCTGGAAAGGTAACAAAAGTAAACGCTATCCCGGGTCACTCACTCACACTCGGTGCCCTCGGTACTTTTATCCTGTGGTTCGGCTGGTACGGCTTTAACGGTGCTGCTTGTACACAGCTCCTTGGTGTTGGTGGTCTTGCTGCTGTATTCACTACAACAACAATTGCTCCGGCAGTTGCTGCAGTTACAACAATGATTTTTACATGGATCAAAAACGGAAAGCCTGATGTTTCAATGACACTCAACGCTTCCCTCGCAGGTCTTGTTGCAATCACTCCGACCTGTGCCACTGTTGACGCCCTCGGCGCAAGCATTATCGGTATTGTAGCAGGTATCATTGTTGTAGTAGTTGTTGAGTTCCTTGATATGAAGCTTCATATTGATGACCCGGTTGGTGCCGTTGCAGTTCACCTTGCAAACGGTATCTGGGGTACTTTGAGCGACGGTTTATTCAACGTTGAAAGCGGTGTTTTCTACGGCGGTGGTTTCCATCATCTTGGAGTACAGGCCCTCGGTGAATTTACAATCATTGCATGGACAGCAATTTGTATGATTATCACTTTCACATTGATTAAGAAGCTCCACGGACTGCGCGCAAGCCGCGAAGAAGAAATTATCGGTCTTGATAAGCTTGAACACGGAATTGATTCTGCTTACGGCGGATTCATCATGGCTCCTCAGGTTCTCGGCGGAGAAAGCGCTTCAGGTTCAGCAGAAGTAAAAGTTCCTGTAGAAAAAGCAGTTCCGGTTGCCAGGGCAACTTCAAGGCCTGATGCAAAATTCCACATGGTTACAATCATTACAAGACAGAGCAAGTTTGACGAACTCAAGTCTGCAATGAACGACATCAACGTTACCGGTATGACTGTAACAAACGTTCTCGGATGCGGACAGCAGCACGGAAACGTTCAGAAATACCGCGGTGTAGAAATGGATATGACCCTGCTTCCAAAAATCAAGGTTGACATCGTAGTCAGTGAAGTTCCTGTTGAACTGGTTGTAACAGCAGCCAAGGAAGTTCTTTACACAGGAAATATCGGCGACGGAAAGATTTTCGTATACGATGTTCAGAACGTTATTAAAGTAAGAACAGGTGAAGAAGGTTACGAAGCCCTTCAGGATTAACTGTTCGTTTTAACAGAGACCTTAATAGTGAATTAAAAAGAAGCCATTCTTTTTGGGGGAGACGGTTTTTTGGGTATCGGCCGTCTCCCCTTTTTTTGTCCTTAGTGGTACAATAAACTATGCTCAGACACATCGCTAAATGTAAGTCGCTCTTTACAGGAGCTTTTTTGTTGGTTTTGGCGGCTTGTTCAGACAATCTTGTACGTTCTCCGGTCGGTGACGGAACAGACAATACCGCCGCTGTGGCAAAAACTCTTGATGCACCGCAGCTTTTGACAGCTTCCCACGGTGGAATTCAAAAAATTGAATTATCATGGCAGACTGTAAAAGGTGCACGCCTTTATTACATCTATGCTGCACAAAATGTTTTTGCTGATTTTGAACAGATTGGCGAAGCCAACGGAACAGACAGCTCTTTTGAAGTAACCCAGGCTTCGGGACAAAGCAGATATTTTAAAATCAAGGCAGTAAACTACAGCAACGTCGAGTCGTCTTTCAGTAACGTTGCCTTTGGTTCAACGCTTGCCACACCGGTAATTACTTCGATTGAACAGGGCTCTGACGGAACAAATTCTACCATTAACTGGTGGATGGATAACTGCAGAGCAAACACATATCAGGCAAACGTTATGTACGAAGTTACAGCCTTTGCCCAGGACAAAACGACTGCTGTTTCGACCGTTACAGTCAGCGACGGCTCTTTGAGCGCAACCTTAACGGGACTCAGTCCAAAAACTGAATATTATTACCGCGTAGACGCCTTTTTGACCAGCGCACAGGATAAAATTGAATCAAGCGATCTGCTCGATGCAGAAACTGCGCGCAAGCTTTTGCCTGCTGGTGCCGTAAACTTCAGCGCACAAAAAGGTCAGAGTTCATCAGCCGTTCTCTTGAACTGGCAGCTTCCGGCCTACGTTGATTATTTAATTACAACCGGAGTTTACGAGCGGCATCCTGTTTACTTTAAAATCTACCGCAAGGAATCAACCCAGTCTGACTCAGACTTTGTTGAACTTGTTTCTTATATCGGATGTGTAAAGGAAGGAAACGCAACCGGTTCAATAATCAGTTTTGACTGTACAGCCGGCACAACAAGCAGCACAGCCTTAACTGTTGAACCAAGCACAAGTGAAGAAAGCGAAGTCAGCGCAGACTATAAATATTCAAGTTTGAGTGTGCTGAAATACACTGACACTACGGCGCAGATTTCTAAAAAATACGATTACAAAATTCAATCCTATGTTGATGACACGACAAAAACTTTAACTTCTGAGTCAAGCTGCACACAGGACCAGGGCTGGCTGATTTGCAGGCCGCAGCTTTTTATAACTTCAAACTATGTAAAGGACACAGAAAATTCAAAATTCACTTCGATTGATTTTAGTTTTGCCCTGAATTTTGATTCGTTCCAGCAGGACTACACATATATAATCAGGCAGACAAAAACAGATCTGGACGGAAACAATGCAGAGACTTCCCTTGTTATTTATAACAATGTTGAAGAAGTTAATAATCACAAGGTTGAATTTACAGATCCGGCTTCAGAAAGCGGTTACTACACATATTCAATTTTTATCTGTCCGCAGGGCTCTTATGAAATAACAAGTGCAATTACAGGCGCAGATGCCCTCGGAACCTACATTGTAACTTCGGACTCAACCTTGATTCCGGAAATTGACAGTTTTACGGTTACTGACGGCTTTGCAGACAAGTTTAAAATTCAATTTGCCTATAACGATGCCTACACATACAAATTGACCTGGGTGAGCGAAGACGGCGAAGTCCAGCAGCCATCCCAGAGCATTACACTTTTAACTGAAGAGCTTACTGTAGAGGCAGGAATTGCAACATTCTATCATGAAGCTGAAAGCGGAGAGTGCCGTTATTACACACTCACAGCAAGCAACGGTTTGGGTACGACAGTAGAACCGGACAACGCAGTTCAGGGGGAAAGTTTTAAGACTTTAGGTACAGCCGGAATTACTTCAACCGGCAAATTTTACGATAAAATTGAATTCAGCTGGGATGCCGTACAAAAAGCGGATTCAACTTATCAGGTTACCGCTTACTACACGGACGATGACACCCAGACTCCGCTTGCAATCAACGCAGAAGATATTGTTCAGGATACGGAAGGCAATTATAAATGTACAATCAACCAGCCGGCAGGCTTTGACAACGCGACAATCAGCGGAAAGAGCGTAACGGTAAAAGTTGTAAGTTCAAATTCGGCAACGGGTGACACCACAACCGCCGAGGCAGTCTGCTGTACAATGGGACCAGCCTGCACAAATATGGCAGTAACACGCCAGAGCGAAACCCAGCTTCAAATTAGATGGGACAGTATTCCGGGGGCAACCGGCTACCTTGTTGGACGGGCGGTTTACAAGGATGCACAGCTGAGCGAAATTGAAAAAATCGACAACTACTACATCTCAGCAGAAACTCTGACAGCGCAGGTTCAGGGAGAAGAAATTGATGATTCTTATGCTGCACTGAGCCAGAGCGGAAGCCAGATTGTTCTGACAGATAATTATGTTTATACAGAAACTGCGGATTCATCCCTTGCAGCCTACTACAATAACCAGGCAAAAATCTGCACGGGCCTTCCTTTCAAATACTTTGTAGTTCCGGTCCTTGCTGAAGGCGACTTTAGTTTTGAAACAAACGGGGCTTTGATGAAGCTTACTGATGATTCACAGGTTGTGTACTCGGACGTTGGCGGAGTTGTCGGAGCAACATGGGGCTACGGCCAGGATGTAGAAGCGTCCAAGGCACAGAACACAAGCATAATCACGGTAACCTGGAAACAGCCCTACGACGGAGCAAATAAAGATCCGTACATTTATTACAGAAAGAGCGGTTCAAGCGACAACTGGAGCCTTGCAGGTTCTGTTGTAAGAAGCAGCCAGGCAAAAATGAGTTATTCAATAACACCGGCCGAAAGTACACGTACACAGGCTTATGAGTTTGCAGTTGTTTACAATAAATCAGCCGCAACAGTTGAACCAAAACAGTACGTCCTCGATGTTCTTGCAGATAAAATGGCATCGGACAGCCCGACCGAACAGTTGAACAAGGGTTATCTGCTTTCCATGCAGAAACCGTTTTCAAACTATATTGAAGAATACACCGAGCAGGTAAACTGGGTTTCTTACGATTATGATAACCGTGCCCTCGGACCTGATTATTACGAAATTCAGGTAAAAAATATGGACGACACAAACGGCTGGGTTAAGATTGCAAGGGTTAACATTGACCTTGCAAACGATGATTATGGTAAAACAGCCGTGTTAACTGATACAGGCACAACAAAAATTGAATTTGTTGACTCCGGCGTAAATATGCTTCAGATAAAACCTGTCTTTGACGGCTTTGACGGTGGAACTACAACCGGCGTCCTCAAAGTTCTGCGCTCACCAAAACATTATTACCGTATCGCAGGCTTCAGAACCTACACAAAAGACGAAGTAACGGCAACCGTAAACTGTACGGCGGGCGAAGACCTTAGTGTTTACGCTTACAGAAATTTAACTGACACAGAAATTGCCCGATCGGCACTTTTGACAATGAGTTACGGATTTTACCAGGAAGCCGGGGGAAGCGCGGATTATTCAAATATTGGAAATAAATTTGAATACGCAGGAAACAAAACGCTTACTACATCAAACGGCGGAACTGCTGTGTTTGAAAGTATGAGCTTGATTACTGCCTTGCTTTGGGATCCGGAAGTCGGTAAGTATAAAGCAAGCTTTACATTTACAAATTATGCTCCTTCAATGCTCTGTCCTGATGGCAACAGCGCAGGCTTAATAAACATCGTTTCAGGAGCCGGTTCTGTTCGGTTGCAGGGACTTTCGGATTCGTATCTTGACAAATTCCGCACGGACGGCGGCATCGACATTACAACGAGCCTTGTCGATTCAACGCTCACAGGAATCAGCTCCGATGCAACGGTACACTTCCTTTGTAATGACGAAGGCGGAACCAGTCTTGTGGTGAGCGTTACACGCGACGGTAAAACGACAGAACTCTGTAATGTTTCTGACGATGTAAACACAAGGCGCAGATGGCTCCCGATGATGATGGTAGACAAAGACAGCGCTTACTTAATTAAAAATTCAACATACGGATGGTGGCCAGATGAAAACTAAACTCATTGGATTAGCATGCGCGGCAGCCGTTTGTCTGGCTCTTACTTCCTGCCAGGAACTTTTTCAGAGTAAGGTAAACATGGCAACGGATACAAATCCCGCAAACCTTGGCGATTTGTTTTCCCACGAAGAAGAAATAGAAGAACTTGGTACGAGCGCACAGCTTTTTGTAAGCCAGGGCCTCTTGGCCGGAAAGATTCAGCTTACATGGAGCGAAGTAGACTATGCGACAAGCTACCGTATCGAACGCGCCGTTGTAAGTTCAACAAATGCATCGGGTGGATACGATGTTCCGGATGAAAGTGATTATAATTCAATCTGTGATTACTGCTATTCAACTTCATACACGGACATAATTTTATCAAACCCGTCCGCCACAAGCGACGCTTACAAAAACCATTATTTTTACAAAATCACGGCCCAGAATTTTGCAGAAAGTCTTGAAGGACCTGCAACAGACCCGACGGTCAGCGCAACCCGCGGCGAAGGCTGGCTCTTAAAAAGCCCTTCAAATGTGCAGGCCGACAAGGGAAAGTCTACCGATACGATTAATGTTACCTGGGACGCTGTTGATGAAGCAGTTGAATACGAAATTTTCCGGGGCGAAAAATCCAACGGAACCGGAATGGAGTCCCTTGCAACAGTTACCGCAAACCAGACCAGCTATGAGAATTCACTTTTAACCAGCGAGCAGGGAACTGAGTTCTACTACAAAATTGCGGCAAAAAACAGTTACGGAAATTCTTCCGCATTGAGTTCAATTGCGATGGGCTACTCGCTCAAGGAAGGTGCTCCGGCCATCGCAGGCAACGTTCGTGTTATAGACGGAAAGGCAACCAGCAAGAGTCAGCTCGTTATCAGCTGGGATTCTGTTGCGGCGACAAGTGCAACGGCGACAATTACATATTCTTTATATAAAACAAGTTCGGAAGACTCGGTTTATTCACTTGTAAAAAACAAACTTACTGCCACCACTTACACCGACTCGAGCAGCTTAAAGACCGGTGTAATTTATTATTACTATGTTCAGGCGGTAAGTTATGATAGTGCGACACTTGAAACTACAAAGGGCGCATTCAGTGAATCTACTGATGATTCTTACGGATATCTTCTGAGCCCGCCAGACTCAGTAGAAGTTCTGGACGGAGATACGGATTCAACTGTAAACCTGACATGGACTCCTGCCGTAGGCTCGGACGAAGTTGATTTTACTTACACAATCTACAGCTGTGACACCCAGAACGGCGACTACACGGTTTTGCAGAGCGATTTGAGCCCGGCTGCTGACTCCGGCGGACTTTTGACTGCGGCCGTAGAAAAGAAAAACTTTTACAAAATTACAACAAACAATCCCCTCGGAACGGACACAGAAAGCGTGATGAGTGCGGGTGCGGCACCACAGCCGGCTGCTCCTCAAAACGTTGCCGCAAGTAAAACAGCCCTTCTTTCGCGCGAGTTTACTGCCAATAAAAACAATGTTTACCCGGTTTTAATCAGCTGGGAAAAACCTGCCGGCGATGATCCTGCAGGCTATTATGTATACCGTTCAACCAAAACTGACAGCGGATTCAGAAAGTTGAATGAAGAGCCGCTTGTTGAATTTGAATACATTGACGTAAACGAAACTGCAAAGGCCGGAACAGTTTACTATTATAGGGTTGTTTCAATTAACTCGCTCGGACAGGGCAAAAAAGGCAACGATCCTTCAACGGACACGGCGCGCACTTGTATGGGATACGGGGCTCTTACCCGCGAGCAGTGGTTCCGCGAGTACAACAAGACCTGTAAGGGTTCACAGAAAAAGCTCACCCTGATGCATAAAACTCCGGACACTTCAAAACTCGGAAGCGAAACTATTAACGGCGACATCAGCGGAACCCTTTCTTACAAAGCGTCCCTGGTAAACGGCGGTCTCGGCGGTGCAGAAATTACGATGCACTACGAAAATTACGCCGACTACTACATTGGCGGTGACAGCAGCATGGGCGTTTACTTCCTTCTTACCGGAAACACGGATACAACTTCAAACATGAGCGCAAACGGTAAAATGCACGAAAGTGTAGTCTGCACCGGAATGTATCCGGGAACTGCAGGTTACAACAAGCTCGAAATCAAGGGCGGTGCAGCAGGAGGCGGTTATTACGAAGTTACAACGCGCGACTTAAACGGAAACACAGTCTTGGAAAACGGCGATATCAGCTGGCTTATAGGAGAAGAATAATGAAAGCAAAATCGATTTTACTAACAGTTTTTTTTGGGGCAGTTTTGATGCTCTTTTCATGTTATACACCGTCACCGCTTTACGGAACCTGGGCCGATAATGACGGAAACAAAATTACTTTTATCAGCGACGGAACCTTTGTCGCAAAAATTACGGACAGCGTCGGAAACATCGTAAACTACGAAGGTGATTATACGGTGGTTGATAACGTAGTCGTATTTTCAACCTCTGACGGAACCGTTAACTCTGAATGGGATATCCGCGGTGCAATGCTTTATATCACCTGGACAAGCGGCGGAGTTACCAAAAATCTGACTCTTTATCATACGGGTAAATAAAAGGTGTAAAATGAAAAAGTTAATCACAATTTTTGCTGCACTTTTTTTACTGGTTGAATTTGCATCTGCCGACGAAGCAGTTAAATCCAGGTTTGCAGACACATACTTTTTGTTTGACGGCGGTGTTTCATTCATACAGGTAAATAGAATTCAAAAACAGACGGAACGCTCAAACTTTTTGTGGCGTGACTGTATGATCGGGGCCTATTTTAAAACCCAGACCAGAAATTTGCCGTATGTGGACTTTTTGCTCAGGCTCCAGGGCTTTTATCCGTTCTACCACCAGTTCAACGGAATGGAGATGATAAGCAAGCAGACAATTTTGTACGCCTTTGACGGATTTCTGGGACCAACATACCGCAAGGAAATGTACAAATACTTTAACATGAGCCTTACTCCAGGAATTCATTATATGTACCAGCTGAGTGATGAATATCATTACAACTATGTCGGCGGCGGTGTAATCCTTGGAATGGAGTTTCCGGTGCACAAAAGTTTTACAATCCTGCTCGACGGAACTTTTACCTGGGACAGCGCAAACTTTGGAACCAACAAAAATGTTCAGCCGTATGACTACAGCTGGCAGTGGCACTCTTCGCTCGGAGTCCGCTACCACCCAAAACATCCCAATTTTGCATCAAATTAACACACCAACTGTGTAAAAATGACCCAAAATTAACTCAAAACCTTACCGGTATGGACAATAATACTCTCTGACGCTTTTATGAAACGCCGGGGAGTATTTTTTTTGTCCTAAAACGCGGATAAACGGGAATTACAGCATATTTGCGGCGCAAAAACGGACGCTTCCGGCAACGGAAAAAAAGTTGGCACGGTTTTTGCATTATTATTAGTGAAAATTAAGTTCACAGGAGGTATGATATGAACGAACTTTCACTTTTTAACGATTTATTCAATGATTTTGGCTATGATGGATGCTTGATGCCATCAATTAAATTGACAAAGGCGTTCCACACCCCAAAAGTAGATGTCAAAGAAGAAAAAGACAACTACAAACTGGAAATGGATCTTCCTGGAATGAGCGACAAAGATGTCGATATTGAACTCGACAGAAACGTTTTGACAATCAGTTCCAAGAAAGAAGATAAAAAAGACGAAAAGAAAGAAGAAAAGGACGGCGCAAAGTGGCTCATCCACGAACGCTCAACAATGCAGTTTACCCGCAGTTTTACACTGCCGGAAGATGTCGACAGCGAAAACCTGAGCGCCCAGGTAAAAGACGGAATTCTTTCCGTTACAATGCCGCGTAAAGCCCTTGCTTCTCCAAAACGCATTGCAATCACAGCTGCCTGATCGCAGGCTGACCTCAGTACAAACCGTGCCGCGCCAGAAAGCCGGCACGGCTTTTTTTTGCACTTGCAAATCTGATAAAGTCCGTTAAACTTTATGTATGGACCAGTTGGCCGGGAATAAAAGAAAAAAAAGCTTTCTCATCTTTCAAATCGTGGTGTGCGTTCTTGTGTGTATTGTGAGCGCCGCATTCTTTTGTTACAAACTTTCAGAAATGATTGCGTCCGAAACTCCTTTTAAAGGAATTCAACAGGAAGGAATTGCCAGACAAATTGAAGGCGACAATCCCGTCCTGAACATTCTTCAAAATATTTACC
>JAEENG010000044.1 GCA_016283615.1 Treponema sp. | reverse complement strand
GCTTCCTTCGTTGTCTGTTCCCGCAGTTGAATACCATACGGCCTGGCTTGTCAAACCTGCGTAGATGACTCCTGCATCCCAGCCCAAAAGACCGCCGATTGACAGGCCGTTTCCTGTGTCAGCTCCGTACGGCTCCCAGGTTCCGGCTCCGGTACGGCCGGCTCTTACTGTAAAGCCCCAGTCCAGGTCTCCGTGTGACATCCTGTTTCTGAATGCAAATTTTGCCGCTCCCGTTATAAGGCCCGGAGTTTTTGGATAACCGAGGAGGAGTGCGCCTTTAAGTGAAAACTCGAGAAAGTCGAGCGGACAGTACAAAAGACCGAGGCTGAGCGGGCCTGCGTAAAAAGGTTCTCCGCTGTCTTCGTTGTAAAGCGGAATTGTGCCGTCGATATCTGAAAGAACGGCCCCGCCTGAAAGTTCAAGGGCAAAGGTTGATTTTGGAAGGCGGAATGCCTGTGGAAGGTTTCCGATTCCGCTGCCGCCTGGAGTAAGTGTAACTGACGGGAGTTTTATTGTGCTGTCGATTGTAAATGTCTGTTCAAGATGCTTGTCTGCACTGTCTACGCTTACTGTGTAAACTCCGTCGCCGCAGATAAGGCCGCGGCTGTCGCGTCCGTCCCATGTTACGCCCTGAGACCATGTGGTAAATTCAGCAAGTTCAAAAATGCCGACCATATTTGACATCTGGTCCTGAATTGTAACGGTTGCAGTTCCCCGGTTTGTTGCGTAAAAACTGAATTTGATTTTGCCCGGGCTGCCCTTTAACGACGGGTTAAAACTTGAACGGGAGGTTTTGAGGTTCAATATATCAAAAGGAGCCTCTTTAAGTTCAAAACTTACTACCTGATATGTCCGTCGGAATACGTAAATTGTCCGGCTCTCTTCTTTGTAGCCGAAACATCGCGCAGTTACTGTGTGTTCGCCTTCCTGGAGGAGGACGGTATCTGACGAAATGGTTGAGCCGTCGACAGAAATCTGGCAGTTTTGTGGTTTTGAATTAAAAGTTACATAGCCTTCATATTTTGTTAATTCAACATAAAAAGTTTCTTCCTGGCCTGCCCTTACGCTGATTATATAACGCTTTGGTTCGTAGCCCTGTTTTTCGAGGCGTAGGCTGTAGCGTCCTGCCGGCAGGTCGCTGATGGTCAAATCGGTGTTTCCTTCAAACTGACCGTTGAGAAAAACAGCCGCGTTGTTTACGTTTGAGCGGATTGTTATTTTAGTTCTGTTGTTTTTTATGATTTGAATCCTTTCTGACTTTAAAATCTCCGGTTCACCTTCAACATCAAGGTTTGCGGCAGGCATTGTGTTCTGAGCCGTGCCTGTCTGTGCAAAGCAAGCCAGCGAGGCAAACATTAAAAAAACGATAAGGAACTTTTTCATAAAAAATATTTTACTTTATTCCTGACCGGCCGGCAACATTCCGTGCTCGAGAAAACTGAAATAGCCGTTTTTTGTCACAATCAGATGATCCAGGAGCGCAAGTCCGAGAACCTGCGATGCCTTTACGAGGCGGTTTGTTGTCTGAATGTCCTGGTCCGACGGCTCAGCGTGCCCTCCGGGATGGTTGTGGCATAAAATAATTCCGGAGGCCCTGTCCTTGATCGGCTGGCTGAAAATGTCGGCGGGCTTGATTATCGCCATGTTCCCTGCACCCACGCAGATAACCTGGATGTTTATAATTTCGCGGCCGCCGTTGACCGTTATGCAGACAAAGTGCTCGGAAGGCTGCATCGCGTAATGCTTTATAAACGGAATTACATCAATCGGCTTGTTTACAACGGCCTGAGGATTTCTGTTGTGGCGCCGGCCGAGTTCAAGGGCGGCTGCAACTGCAAGAGCGCGGCTTGAACCGACCCCTTCAATCCGGCACATGTTTTCTACCCAGTCTTCGGGGTTGCAGTTAAGAATTGTTTTTAGAATTTTATCTGACATAACTTCGACGGGCATCTGTCTGGTGCCAGTTCCTAAAATCAGCATAATAAGTTCCCTGTCGTCCGGGTAGGAAAGCCCGTTTTTAAGTACAAGGGATCGTATATCAATCGGCTTTTCTTTCATCACTATATATATTGCTCTGATTGTTTAAAAAGCCGCCGCGGATAGAATAATTAACTGTTATAAAACAGAATCCAGATCGTGCTAAGAAAAACTGTCTGTTTTTACGATAATTGAATTAATGAAAACCCGTAAAAATTCAATTCAATTATATTCAATTTTTTGTGCTTTAAGCATTTTGTCATTGTTGAACTTATCTTCGTGCGTGACAGTCCGCGTCCAGATAACCGAGCCGGTTGACGGGGAAAAAGAAACTGTATCTCAGAAAGTGTGTTCGCGCAATCTTACAGATGAAGGAATCAAAAAACAGGCCGAACTTGTGCAGTTCTTTTTGTCAGAAAATTCTGAAATTTCAATCGATAAAATCAACCGTCTGGCAGGTTTTTACATTGACGAGGCATCTTCTGAAGGAATCAACAGCGACTGTGCCTTTGTGCAGATGTGTCTTGAAACGGGCTTTTTAACATTCGGCAACCTTGTAACAATGGGAATGAATAATTTCTGCGGGCTTGGTGCGATGGATGCGGAGCATCCTGGAGAGTGTTTTGCGACAGAACAGCTTGGCGTAAGGGCTCATGTCCAGCATTTGCACGCCTACGCCACTGACAGTTCCGTTAAATTGAACCGGGAACTTGTTGACCCGCGCTACAGCTGGGTCCACAAGGCTAAGTCTGCCAGAACCGTTCATGAACTTGCCGGCCAGTGGGCAACAGATGCGTCCTACGGCGACAAGCTCGATGCGCTTCTGACAAGACTCGACAATTTTACTTTATAGGTCAAATGTTGGGGGTGCTTAGAAAAATGCCGGTAATATGTACACTTCCAGGAAAGCGCGTCTGTCTTCGCATGGTTGAAGGTAATAGGAATCCGACTGCGCTCGCTGCGGCTCGCTTGCGATCCTTCAAAATGCTGCAGCAGCCGCTTGCTTTCCTTCCCGTTTCCATATGATGTCTTTCTGCTTAAGCACCCCCGACATTTGTTCGATTTAGTTATGTTACCTTATAGTTGTTCCGACGTATGCGCGGTCTTCGAGTATTGCCCTGATGTTTTCGAGGTTTTTGCCGCCGGCGCAGATTACAGTAAGTTTAAGTTCCTGCGCCTTTTTGCTTGCAATCGGGTCAAAAGGACAGTTTTTGCCCGGAACCCATTCGTCTCCAACGAGTTTTCTGAAATCAGCCCACGAAATATCATCGAGAGGTTTTGCGTCAGGATTTTTGCGCGGATCGTCTGTGTAAACTTTTTCGATATTGCTCAGGTTAACAACAGTGTCAGCCCCGAATTTTTCTGCAAGCAGTACGGCGTCGTTGTCTGTAGAAAAGCCCGGTTTCCAGCCTGCTGCCACAAGAACAGAGCCTGTAAAATCATTTGCCTGTGACGGGTCTGTTACAACTGCTTCCTTACAGAGTGAACCAAAACTTGCCTTTACAAACTGAGCGTTCAGTCTGGTTGCCATGATACCGATCCAGTCGGCTGCTTCTGTTTCTGCGTCCGGGGCAACACCAGCAACGGTTCTGAATGCATTCTGGTAAATGCGTGCAGGACCACCTCCGCCGATTACAAAAATAAGTCTGTCACCCTTGTGTGAATCAAGATAATCTTTTACGAGTTTTACAAATTTAGAAACAAATTCCGTGTCAGGAAATTCCGGAGCAACGATTGAGCCTCCGACTGACAAAACTTTAGTAGACATAAAATTCCCCCTGTCTTTTAGTATATACCTGCTACAACCGGGTTGTTCCAGAGCGAGCTGTAATTTACAGTTCCGCGTGAAGATTCTTCCCAGATTGACTGCAGGGCATAAGTCCGCTTTTTGTGAACTATATGACTGTTTGCAAGTGACGGCTTTAACTCGTTGTATCCACGGGAAAAAGCGATGTGCTGGCTGTCGAGGCTGCCAAAATAATATTCGCGGGTATTTTCGATTGTGCGGAATGCCTTGTATTCAAGGCCTTTGCCGAGCACTAAATCAACCGGAACCCAGCCGAAGTTTTCGATATAAAATTCGCACCACCAGTGATTGCGGTTATTCAATTCTGAGTCAACAAGAATTCCGCTCACACTCACGCATGGAATTCCCAGTGTGCGGAGGAGGGTAGTGTAAACGATTGTAAAGTCGTACGCGTCGCCCTTGTTCAATTTGATTAAATCCTTGCACTCTGAATCGCTGCTGCGGGTCTGCGGCAAAAGTTCGTAGGTATCAATCATAAAATCGTACACAAGTTTTGCCTGGTTATACGGATTTGTTTCTTTTTTGACAATTTGTTTTGCAAGTTCCTGAAATTCAGTGTCGTCTGCTGCAATCAGGGCGTCGCTTTGTGTATAGGTCTTGTACAGAACGCGTTCCTTTTCCTTGTACGGCTTAACCTGTTTTGGATTTATCGTTGTCTGTACAGTATAGTCTTCGATTACAAAGCTGTGGTTGAACCTTACCTGTTTTTCCTGAATCTTGGATAATTCAAGCTGGTGAATGATTGTATTCTGGTAATGCTCAAATACCGGCTCTGGGGAGCATTCTGAAAGTTCTGCTACAGGCTGTCTTGCGCTCAGCGGCGGGCGCGGAACACGGAGAGACAGGGTTGTATTCAATTTTGAATGAATGTCCTTTATGTCGGCAGTTACGTTTACTACGTAGGTTTTTTTATTTGAATAAACCTTTGTGCCTGCCGGAGATTTGATTTCCAGTTCAAAGAGGTTGCTTTCGCCTTTTTCTGTTGCAACAAAAAAATGTCCTGTGGCAGCCCCGTCTGGAATGCGGACATGAATTTCACTGTCGCTCCAGTATTCAAAATCGTAGTTTGCTTCGTTTGCGGCAATGTAAACCGGTTCTTCCGCCGTCTGCTCTTCAATTGCGGCGGTAAACTTTACGGAAGCATTGTTTCTGATTGTGCCAAAGTTTGTTCCGTTGATTACAAGCAGTGAACCCGGTGTAACGACCGGAGCATTTGTCGAAATTATTACCGGAAGAGAAGTTTTTGTGTCAGGCGGCACCTGGACAGGAATTCCTGCTTCGTTTGCAAAGAAACCCGGTTTTGAACTTCCCGATTTGGTTGTTACGATTACAAGCCCGTCCTGCACATTTGTCGGAAGAACAATTTTAATCTGTTTGTCTGTCCAGCTCAAATAACCGCTTGCAGTGATTTTAGAAATTCCTACCTGGACATAATCCGACGAAGTTCTTGTATTGCCGAAGTTTTCGCCCGTGATTACCATCAGGTCTCCCGGAGAACCGACTGACGGATTTACCGATTTAATCAAAGGAATTTTCCGTGATTTATAAGTTACGATTGAGAAAAATCCTAAAATAAGAAGAATTAATGAGACGACAGAAATCGCCCTGAAAAAAGGATACTTTCTGAAAAGTATTTTGAATGTTTTAACGGCGCTCAAGATTCTCCGCCTGTGTCATTGGAATAGTGTGCATATCTGGCACTTCTATTCTAACAGTTGGCGAAGATTTTTTAAAGTCCGGTCTAAAAACATCTACAGAGTTTAACTGTGTAAAGATTTCGTTTTCGCCTGTTGAAGCAAGATTTGTTGCAGAAATTACTTTCTGGTTTGAATATTTTTCTGCTGAATCTTCAGTCTTTTCTTCTGCGGCCTGTTTGAAGGCCTGCGAAACCTTTAATTTGTCGATATTGCCGTCAACAACAACCTTGTTCTGGATCTTTGGTGTTGCTTCTGTTCTTGCAATCGCCTGAATTGTTTTGTTGTTATCAGTGTTTCTGAGCTGCAGAGGGATAAAAACAAGGGCAAAGACTGCGGCTGCAGCAAATGGAACTGCCCATCTGAATACGGAAGAAATCACTTTCGGCTTTTCAGCGCCTGTTTTTGAAGTTGTCTGTGCGTATCGGAGTTTTGTCTGGAGACGCTCAAAACTTTTGTCCAGGAAGTCCTGAGTTACGGAAGGCGGAAGTTCGTCGCTGTTAAGAAGGGCACGCAGTGATTTGAGACGGGAAAGCTGCTCCCGGCACTTTGGGCATGAATTAACATGAGCTTCGTACTCTGCGATAAATTTCTGTGGAAGTTCACCATCCAGATAAACAGAATGCAGATCTTTTTCAGGACAAGTAGACATCGTCGCCTCCAATAAGTTTTTCCAGTTGTTCGCGGGCACGGAACATTCGTATTTTTACGTTTCCTTCCGTTATGCCGAGAACCATTCCGATTTCCTTATAGTTTAAATCCCCGTATTCGCGGAGGATAATAACTTCTTTGAGTGATTGCGGCAGTTTGGCCAGCGCTTCCGCTGCGATTTTCTGGGTTTCCTTTTTAAGGTAATCAGTTTCGCCGGAAGTCTGCTGCCTCTTGTCTTCGTAAAGTGCTTTGTGATACGCGTTGCGCTCTCTTACCTTGCGTTTTGCGTAGTTCAGGCTCGCATTTTTTACGACGCGGATGAGCCAAAATTTGGCGTCATCAAGGCTCGGAAAAACCATTTGTTTTTCGCTCGCCTTGATGTATGAATCGTGAACAATATCCTCTGCAGCATCTTCATCGTTGACAATACGCCACGAGATTTTAAATAGGAGGATCATAGTTTCGTTGTAAATACGACGAAAATCTGCAGGATCTGCCGCGTTCAAGGGTTTTTGATTGCCATCCACATTAGTAATAATCATTTGAGTCCCCAAAAGTTACAGAAAAAATTAAAAAAAGTTGATTTTTTTAATTATTAATTACGCTTCCACTCAGGTCCTGCTGGTGTGTCGATGATTGTAATTCCGCGCTGTGTCAGTTCGTCACGGATTTTATCCGCTGTTGCAAAGTCTTTTGCTTTTTTTGCTGCAGTGCGCTGTTCAACAAGGGCGGTGATTTCTGCGGCCTCCGGGTCACCTGAGTGATCGTAGGCTTTCTGGCTTTCTGAGGCTGCCTTTGCAAGTTTTTCTGCAACTTCAAATCCGTTTTTGAGTACATCCAGGGAAAGAACTTTTTCCATCACAAAAATATCTGCCAGGGCTTCACCTGCTTTCTGACCCTTTCCGTTAGAAGCCATCTGCAGTGCAGAAAGTGCAATCGGAGTTGCAAGGTCGTTTTCAAGTCCTTCCTTAAAGCGGATGAGGTTTTTGGAAGGTTCAGTTTCCTTAGAAAGTTTTTCGAGTTTTTTTGCAAAGTTTTCTTTTGTAAGACCGAGCTTTTCTTCGCTATTTGCTTTATTAATGAGTTTTGCAACGCGTTCGTTCAATGCGGCGCGGCCGTTTTTGGCGCTTTCGAGTCCGTTGATTGAGAAGAGAAGCGGCTTACGGTAGTGTCCGCCCAGCAGGAAGAATCGGTAGTCGAGAGGTTCAAAACCCTTTGACTTGAGCGAATATCCTTTTTCTGCAGGAAGATCTGTCTGGAGTGTGATAAAGTGACCTGAAGACTTAGACATCTTTCCGCCTTCAAGAATCAGAAATTCATTATGCATCCAGTATTTTACCCACGGACCTTCTTTTCTTTCTTCTTCCGTAAAGCTTCCTTCACTCTGGGCAATTTCGTTTGTATGGTGAACAGGCACGTGGTCGATTCCGCCGGTGTGGATGTCGATGTGCTTTCCGAGGTACTTCATGCTCATTGCAGAACACTCGATGTGCCATCCCGGATAACCGCGTCCCCACGGGCTGTCCCAGGTCATTGCCTGATTTTCGAATTTTGATTTGGTAAACCAGAGAACAAAGTCTCCCGGATTGCGTTTGTTTTCGTCAACAACTACAACCTTGCGCTTTCCCTTTCCGGCAACGAGGCTGTCGAGGTCAAGGTTGGCAAGTTTTCCGTAATCAGGGTATGTTGAAATATCGTAGTAGAGGTTTCCGCCTGCCATGTAAGTGTGGCCGTTTGCTTCGAGCTTTTTGATAAGGTCAATCATTTCCTGGATATGGTCGGTTGCCTTGCAGATTACGTCCGGGTGACGGATGTTGAGGGCGTCAATATCAGCCATAAAAGCGTCAGTGTAGAATTTTGCTACGTCGAGAACTGACTGGTGTCGTTCTTCGGCAGTTTTTACCATTTTGTCGTCGCCGTCGTCAGCATCGCCTGTAAGGTGTCCGACGTCAGTGATGTTCATTACGTGTTTGATTTTGTAGCCGAGGTAGCTCAAAGTTTTGTCGAGTACGTCCAGAAATACATATGCCCTCAAATTACCGATGTGGGCGTAATTGTAAACAGTCGGACCGCAGCCGTAAAAACCTACAAAGCCAGGCTTTACGCTTTCAAAGTCCTGCATTTTTCTGCCCATTGTGTTAAATACTTTCAATGCCATATGTAATTCCTTATGTGTTGAATTTTTGTCCTGCCAACTTTACCTAAACCCGGGCCCTTAAAAAGCCGATTTTTAATAAAGGATAATAGACAGGTTTAACTATGATTTTACGCAATTTTGCACTTCTGTTCAATGACAGTAATAATTTTAGAGGCAGCATCCTTCACGACGAAAAGCTTTCGAGTCACACATCGATGAACGTGGGTGGACCTGCGTCTCTTTTTATTGAACCTGCGGATACAGAAAGCCTCGTCTATGCCTTAAAAACCTGTATCCGGAACAAAGTTGAATTCTTTGTACTCGGCGGCGGAAGCAACGTAATCTTCTGCGATGAAGGAATCGACGCTGTAATCTGCACCAGAAAATTGAATTCAATCGGAGCAGGGCAAAGCGGAGAAAAAACTATCAGAGCCGGCGCCGGTGCAGTCTGGGCAGGTGTAATTCAATTCTGCAAACGACTGAATCTCGGCGGTTTTGAACCTTTTACGGGCTTGAGCGGAACGGTTGGCGGTGCACTTTTTATGAACGCAAGCTGTTTTGGGCTGTCGGCAGATTCAAGACTTTTGAATGTAACTTATCTTGATACAGAAGATTTTAAAATAAAGGAATATAAAAAAAATCCTGCTGACTGGGCATACAAGGTAAGCCCGTTCAACGACGGAAAGAAAATCATTCTCCAGGCAGAGTTTTCTGTGACGGAAGGTTTTGATAAAACTTTGAGCGATGCGACAATTCAAAGCCGCCGCGAAAAGGGACACTTTAAGGCTCCATGTGCCGGAAGTGTATTTAAAAATGATGGCGATAAAATTGCCGGCCGCCTGATTGATGAATGCGGTCTTAAGGGCAAAACTGTCGGAGGTGCTCAGATTGCTCCCTGGCACGCAAATTTTATTATCAATCCGGAGCGCCGGGCAACATATAAAGACGTCCTTGTACTCGTGGAACTGATAAAAAATGAAGTGTATAAAAAGCACGGAATTCAATTAAAACAAGAAGTTTTATTCATTGACAAAGAATTTTGTGCCCCTTATACTGATTAAGACTTATAGTAGGTGGATAAATTGCTACAGTTATCGTTTGTTAATTTTAGACAGGGCTCATATATCGTTGTTGAAGGAAAACCTCAGAACGATATTTTTTACATCATTCAGTGTGGTAAGGTAAGATCACAGAGAGAAAACCAGATTCCGGGCCAGCAGCCTGAAATTCTTGGACCGGGTGACTTCGTAGGCGTAGTTTCATGTATGTCAAACCACACACAGATTGATACTGCTGTAGCCCTTACTGACGTAGTCTGCATTTCTGTCCGCCGTGACCAGTATCCTGAACTGATTGAACGCAACACACCTGTAGCTATGAAGATTATCCGTACATTCGCAAACCGCATGCGTTTGATGAATGATACCCTGATGCAGGCCACATTGAACAACTCAGCCGCACAGTCAGCAGAACAGATTTACCAGGTTGCTTCATATTACGACAAAATCAAGCAGCCGAGCATAGCAATTTACGCATATTATCAGTACATCAAGTCAAATCCGCTTGGTTCAAATGTCAACAATGCAAAAATGAGATTCCAGGCGCTGCGCGGTCAGAGCCGTGCCGTTTATTTTGAATCCAACCAGGACCTTTTAAGGGTTTATCCTAAAGATACAATGATTATGTCAGAAAACCAGAGCGGTGCTGACATGTTCATTATCCAGGACGGAAAGGTTAAGATTTCTAAAATCGTGGACGGAACAGAAGTTACGCTGGCAATCCTTAAAAAAGGTGACATGTTCGGAGAAATGGCCCTGCTTGAAAACAAGCCGCGTTCAGCAAGTGCAATCGCCGAAGAAGAATGCCGCCTGATGACAGTTAACCGCCAGAACTTTAACCAGATGGTTGCAACTCAGCCTCAGCTGATTGCCCGTCTTACAACAACACTCGCAGAACGCATCTTCGTTATGCAGAGACAGCTTGCAAACTCTCAGCTTACAGACCCTGTAGAAAAGATGGTTGATATGCTTGCCCTCCAGGTCGAAAAAGCTAAAATTGTAATTTCAAACAAGACTACATTCCAGACAGACATTACTCCGCAGGATATTGCAACAATGTGCGGTCTTACACAGCAGGAACAGGCACTTTACCTTCACAAGTTTATGATGGATCCTCATGTAAAACTTGTAGAAAACAAGATTCTTGTTCCGGATTGTCTGGAAATCGTAAAACAGGCTGCCTTCTACCGCAAGCAGTGCCGCAAGTAATTTTGCCTGCGCAGGAGTTTTAATGAAATTCCGTCTTTTGTTTATCACGCTTTTTTCTATTTCTCTTTTTACCCATGCACTTCCGGCAGGTTATGGTTCCATTAGACTCGGAATGTCTGTAGACGAAGTAAAGAATGAATTAAAAAAGAACAGCGACTTTGGTTACCGTGGAGACAGAGACGTTTCTTTATCACCTCAGACAAAACAGGTTTTAATCGAAACTGATTCAACAAAAAATCCGTATTCGTTTTTTGGCCGCTGCTGGTTCCAGTTTGTGGACGAAAAACTTTTTTCAATAACCTTAAACTTAAATCCTAAAAAACTCGATCATTTTTCCGTATTCAGTACATTGAAGAGCAAGTACGGAAATCCAGACAAAATCTCGCCGCAGTTTTCGCAGTGGAAGGATGATGATGTAATGATGAGCCTTGAACGACCGCTGACGCTCAAGTACATTGATGCACGCGCCTTTAACAGAATGCAGGACGAAAGCGGCGTTCAGAAAACTGTCGAAGAAAAATCCGTTGAAGACTTTCTGTCCGGCCTGTAATTATTTGCTGATTTTACAGCCCTAAAATTTTGTCGCCTGTTTTGATTCCATTCTTTTTGAACCAGCCCTGAGGAACTTCGAGTGCGTAGCGTACGCTTACCGTGCTGTTGATATTCTGCAGGCTGAACGGAGTCATGTCAAAGATGTCGCGGATGCGTCCGCTGCTGTCGATGTATGCGATTGAAAGCGGATGAGGTGTGTTTTTCATCCAGAAGCTTAAAAACTGGTCGTTTTCAAAAACAAAGAGCATTCCTGTCCCGTCGGGGATATGCTTGCGCTCCATAAAGCCAAAGTTTCTTTCTTCAGGTTTTACTGCCATTTCGCAGCTGACTTTTACCTGAGAGCCGTCTGCTTTTTCAATCATAAAATCCTTTACCGCAAGTTTTTGTGCCGAGCACGAAGAAAACGCGATTAATTGAATTACTGAAAGAAAAAGAAAAACTTTCCGCTTAAAACTCAAACTTCCGCTCATAAAAATTAAACGTCCATATTTTTAAGTTCTGCAAGAGCGATTTTGTCGTTCGGGTCGTATTCAAGAACGGTCTGGAAGTAGCTGGCTGCAAGGGCCGGATTTCCTTCTTTAAGTGCAATATAACCGAGGTTGGAAATAATCTTGGTGTTTTCGCTGTCCATCGAAAGTGCTTTTTCCAGATATTTTTTTGCCTTTGGAAGGTCGTTTTCTTCCATGCAGCAGATTGCAAGTTCGTTGTATGTGTCGGCTGTCTCACCGCCGTCGAGTGTGAGAGCTTTTTCAAATGCCTTTTTTGCATCTTCGTAGCGTTCAAGACGGCGCAGTCCCCAGCCGAGCATAAACCACGCATTCCAGACATCAGGATTTTTTTGTAAATATGCGCGGATTTCTTCGAGGCCTTTTTCTTCTTCGCCGTTTGTAATGAGTTTGTGAGCGGCCCTGAAGTGATCGTCGTCCATGTTGCGGTTGTTTATCTGGTTGATCAACTGCTGTGCGCGGTTCTTTTTGTAAAGACCGTTTTCGCCCATTGAGTCGTCTGTTTCATCGCATGTGAGGGCAAGGTAGGTTTCAAAACAGCTTTTTGCTTCTGCAAAGTTGTATTGTTTGAGATAGAAAAATCCGCTGTTAAAGAAAGCGTCCGGAACTGCAGGTTCGTTGTCCATTGCCATCTTGTAAAAGTGAAGGGCTTCGTCATCGTAAGCGTCTGCGTCTTCGATAAGTCCGTTTCTTCTGTATGAATCAGCCCTCTGGTCAAAGAAAAGTGCTGAATTCAAGATTGTCGGAACGTCTTCCGGGTCGTAGCCGCGCAAAACTGCGTAAAGTTCTTCGGCCATATCCCAGTCTTCATTCTTTGTTTTTAAGATTGCGGCTTCTGTCATTTCTTTTTTGAGGTTAGGCCTTGCATTCTTTAAAAGCGAGCGGTAGTACAGGATATTTTTGTTGTCACTGTCGTAAGCCATGATTGTCAGAAGACCTGCGAGAATCTGTTCTTCTGTAAGTTCCTTCATGTTAAAGGTGCCCGGAGCATCCTTGTCCTTTTTCTGAACAGGAAGAGGAATAGTCGGGTCAATGTGGATTCCTTTGCCGGAAAGCTTAACGTCATCACTAAAATTGATAAAATAAACGGTGTCTAATGGATTTGAGGGATTCATAAAAAGTACCTGTAAATAAAATTATACTAAAAGCGGAAAACTAATTTCCGCCGTTCTGATTGTTCTGTGGAGCAGGTGCGCCCTGAGCCGGAGCTGCCTGTCTTGCCTGCTGGGCAGCCTGTGCCTGGGCTGCGGCCCTTGCCTGTGCTGCTCTCTGCATTGCAATCTGGTCGCTTGCAGACAGCTGTGTTTTGCGTACGGCAGTAAGATAGTTGTTTACGTGAAGTTTGTAGGAAAGAGGAACCATCTTTTCTGAAAAACTCATGCTTGCGGCAACGATATCTTTACGGCCTTCGATGAGTTCTGCGGCAACAATTGCACCATTCAGCTGAATTACTTCGTCCGGATCTTCAAATTCCAGGCGGAGCATTGCCGGTTTATTTGTAAGGAACTGAGACAGTCCGAGAAGAATAATCTTTGCCCCGGAAAAAGAAAGGTCGCGTACGATACAGTGGCGCGGAACACCCTGAACCATAATAATCGCTTCTTCCTTTACGAGTCCCAGTTTGCGTTTTGAATCTTCATTTAAAATGATACGCTCTTCGCGGCGGCGGATTGCGTTTGAATTTGCTTCGAGAAGGCGTCCGATAACTTCGATTAAATCATCAGGCGGACGCTGTGTAAAAGTAAGGGTAACAATAGCAAGGTCTTTTGAATTCATGTACGGTACAATGCTTGTAACGCGACCTGCTACGAAAAAACTCATCAGCTGGTTTTCTGTTTCAAAAAAGCAGAATCTGATGTTGATACCTGTTGTGTCTTTGTTGGATAGAGACTGAAACGCACCGCCCTTGGTTCCAACGATGATTTTTGCGTGCTGGAAAGAGGTTGAGTTGATGATGCAAGGCCATTGTCCGTTATTACACTTGACATAAATCTGGCGTGGGTCAAGTCCGATTGCGCGTATTATGTCCTTTGTAAATGTAATTTCTGTGTCGCGGTACTGGTCGTAGTATTTTGTAATCTGTTGACTTGTTACAATCCCCATAAATAAATATCTTATTTTATCTTGAGTTTACTGTCAATTAAAAGTCCCGTTTTATCTCTAAAAACTAAAGCCTAAAAACGAAGCATTATATCGTCTGACTGTATACGACTGAACATTTTTTCTGTCCACGTACATACTCGCAGAACCGCCTCCGTCCATCTGCATTGCATTCTCTGCTCCCATGGCTTTAAAAATTACGGCGCATTCCGGGTAGGATAATCCCCGGCTTTTTGAAAGCTGTTCACCTTCGACTACGAGGAGGTAGAGTGTTTTTTTGTCTTCTGAAACTCCGCAGGCAGTTCTTGAATCATGGCTGATGTATTCAAACGGCTGGATTACACCATCCTGTAAAATCGAAAAAAAGCCTCCGAAGGCGTATTCAAATTCAGCAAGAAAGTCCTTTGTCTGGGCCGGCAGAATGTGAGCAGAAAATCCTTCCTTGCCGCGTAAAAAACACAGGGCGGCGTAGGATTGTACCGGCGGGGCGTATTCAATTCCTTTAACCTTGTGGATACCGACGATTTTTCTTGTTGAAGTAAGTTTTGCCCAGAGGTTCCAGGAGCCGTCTTTTCCGGCAAAAGGCGAAGTGTTGATAAAAATGTCGGATTCAAAACTTGAATTAAAATCGGCCGGACGAAGGCCCGTAAAAAACTCAGTTTTCTTTCCGTCTTTCTGGATGTATTTTACTGTTGAATCCGGAAATGCGTGAATTTTAAGATTTGGATTTGTCAAATCAATTTTTACTGCGTGCCACTTAACCGGAAAATCCCTGTTGTAATAACTGAAATACCACGCACCTTCTTTAACAGCCTTCCAGTCAAAAGTTTTGGGGCAGTAAAGGTTTTGATACAGAAGCGGGTCTTCCGTGGCCTGTTCAAACTTATGGTTAAATGTTGAACACGAACTTACTGCCAGTAAAAGTGCGAGGAGGGCAAACGCTTTTAACTTGTTGAGTTTTATCAATGAATAAACCTTTGCGGAGGAGTTACAATCCAGATTGCCTTAACCGGCATGATTCCGGTGTTTACGATTGTGTGTGTGACGCTTGCCGAGAACGAAACGCTGTCGCCTGCCTTTAAGTCGTAGGTTAAGTTTTCGTAATGCAGCTGGCATGAGCCTTCGAGAATGTAGCCGATTTCACGGCCAAGATGTCCGTACGAACCGCGGCGTGTCTGACCGTGCACAGGAATCGTAATTCTGAATGCTTCGAGCGAGTTTGCACCGTCCGAACTGTTTGGGGCTGCAACTTCTTCGTAAAGAATGGCGCCTTCCTTTATTTTGCGTCTTTCGTCGCTCCGGATAATTTCTACAGGGCGCGAGCGGTGATATTCTTCAAATAAAAACTCAAGGTTAATGTCGAGAACGTCGGCGATTGTGAGAAGTGTATCGATTGCAGGACTTACCTTGTTGCGTTCAATCTGGCTGACAAGGCTTTCGCTGACTCCCGCCCTCTGCGCAACAACCTTTAAGGTATAACCCTTTCGTTCGCGCACCTGGCGGATCTTTTCGCCAAAGCGGTATGGGAGTTTTTTTGGTTCTTCCGGGGCTTTATTTTGCGAAGCTGTCATTGTTCTGCTTCTCCCTGTTCTGCTCCATTACAAAGCGGATAAAGTGGTCTTCGAGTGTGCGGTGCGGTCCGTCAAGATTAAGTCTCTTGCGGGCGCGCGCATTGTCACGTCTTATTGAATACTGTGTGTAAAAGTCCTTGTAGTCGCCGCTGACGTCTGTTGTTACCTGTTCGCCCAGGAACTTGGATACTTCGTCACGGCCGATGGCGCTGATTCCCTTTTCGCGCAGCATGCGCTTGAGGCGGCTGATCTGTTCGTAGGAAATGCCGAACAGAAACTCTTCCATCGCCTGGCTTACTTCCGGGATTGCAAGCTGGGTTTTTATAAACTTGCTCCATACTTCGTCCATCTGGAACGAGAACATGATAAGTTCACTTGTTCCCATCATGGTTCCAAAAGCCGGAGCCAGGGTGCTGCGGGCCTTCCATACCTTTGTCAAAACCGGCGAAATATCAGAAATGTTCTGGTCTGCGCGGTGTTCCCACAAAAGAAGGAGGGAAGTAGCAAGCTGCCGCCTGAAATCTATATCAAGAGAATCATCTTTTACAAGGTTAAGGTAAACATCTTCTGCAAGAAGCAGGAACATCATCGAAACTGTTTCTTCCTTGAAGGCTGCAATGAGTTTTGGATCTGCATTGTCCTGGACTGCAAGTTTTGTAAGGGCAGAAAAGGTGTGGATTTTTGCAACGAGAAAGCCTTTTCCGAGGGTTGCCTTGCTTGGAAGCTGCAAAAAGCTTTCGCCGTAAGAATCCGTGCTTACAAGTGACTCGATAATATCCTGCGGAGTGCGCACGTCTGCCGTCATGTTTGCGCGCGCAAGAAGGGATGGAAAATCTGCGATGGAAACTGCAAGATTCTTGAGGTTTTCCATTCGCTTTGTAAATGAATCATGATGAGAAGGCGAATTGATTGCAAGCTTTTGGTTCAATTCGTCTACGATTACTTTCTGGCGCCCGGTAAGAACTACGATTCCAGTCTCAACCGCGTTATCGAGCGTCTTGTTGTTGTCAATGAATTCGCTCAGGTCAATTGATTCGAATTCTGATGTCTTTGATTCTGACTGCATTTCTTTAATTCCGTTAAATTCAGTTTATTATAGCATAGTTTCCTGTAAATTCAATCAGAATAAAAACCGATAAAATAATATGAAAAAGTCAATTTTTTTGATTATTGCAGCGTTTTATTCAATTTCTGGTTTATTTGCCCAGAATTCATCCCTTCTGATTTCTAAGGACGATATCAGGATTGAAGGCGGTACCGGCAGGTTTAAAGACTCAGACGGCTATCATCTTTTTGTCCGCAAGCGGCCCGGTATTGAATCCATCATGCTGACCGAAACGACAAAGGACCCGACCGGCAGCATGGATAACTACGCTTACCGCGCCCTTGAATACAATTCTGTCAACGGAGACGAAATACGCTACCTTAACGGAAAAAGACTTTCTTCAGAAATGGCAAAATTCAGCCTGATTGATTCGACTGCAGAAAATGATGAGCAGTTCGGCCAGGCATTTCATATTTTTATCCCTTCAACAATTGCCTACGGATATGAGTGGAGCCGCCACGGAACGATAAAAATCGACAAGGGAACTTTTATCAATATCCGCTCTTTTTCAAAAAAATACGGCGATTACACGGGCTCTTTCTACGACAACCCCTTTATGTTTGACCTCGGTACTCCTGTAAAAAAGCCTGTTCCGGCCCCGACACCCCTTCCTGAACCTGTTAACCTTCCGGATGCTGTCGAAGAACCTGTTGTTCTGACAGACGATTATAACCCTGTTGCCGCAAATGCTTTTTCTGACATTGCTGAATTCAACGGGGGAACCTTGTGTTACAGCCGCGGACCTGACACCCTCGTAGACGACATTATGGACAGCCTTGCACGAATCAGTCCCAAAGAGAAAGTTGACGTTATTTTTGCAATCGACACAACCGGCAGCATGAAAGATGATGTTCAGAAACTGCGCGAAGACTGGATTCCGCGCCTGATAGCAAGTCTTAAAGATTACGGAAACCTCAGAATCGGACTTTTGCTTTACCGCGATTACGGAGACACCTACCGTCTGATGGGACTGCCTGTAAAACGCTTTGAGTTTACTGATAAAATTGAAGTGTTTACCAAAAACCTTAATAATTTTGTGATTTACGGAAACGAAGGCGGGGATATTCCTGAAGCGGTTTACGAAGCACTTTATGCTTCCCTGGCGTTTTATAAATGGAGAATTGACGCAACCAGAAAGATTATCCTGATCGGGGATGCTGAACCTCATCCTTCGCCGCGCGGTACAGGCAAGTATTCAAAAGAACTTGTAGCACAGACCGCAAAGGCAAAGGGCGTTGTGATTGACGCCATTATCGTTCCGGACGATAAAAGCGCCAGAGGCCGTTAGTTTTTTTTGTCGGCCGGAATCTTTTCAAATTCGATTTCGGCAAGTTTTTTATAAGCGGCAGGAAGAGTTCCCGGGGCTGTTGAATCGTACATCTGTTTTAATTCATTAAGAACCGGAACTGCAAGGTCGTATTTCTTTTCTTTAACGTACAGGTGTGCAATTTCGTACTGTGCTTCCACATAAATTGCAGGAAAGTCAGCATAGCGTTCAACTGTAGTATTGTAGTAAGCAAGTGCTGCCTTGTAATTTCCTGATTCAAAATTAGACTGTCCGAGCTGAATCAATTCCTGTGCGGTCAATGATTCCGGGATTTCTTTAGGAACTGAACTGCATGATGTTAAAGCAGCTGCAAGGGCAATTGCGGTAATTGTAAAAGTGATTTTTTTGTTCATACCGAGAATATAACATTTTTGAATTGTATTCTCAAGCAGGTGTATTTTACCCGGAAAGAGAGCGCCTGTCCGGGGCCTTTTGAATTAAAACTTTTCGGAAATTACAATTCTGTTTTTGCCTGAGTTTTTGCCTGTCAAAAGCATTGCATCGGCATCGTTTAAAACTTCCATCGGAGAACCTGCATTTCTTGAAGAACTCATACCGAAGGTTGCGGTAATCGGAATTGTGTTTCCTTCAAAAATTACGGGATTTTTAACTATCTGCCTGCGCACGTCTTCGAGCAGGAAAATTGTGTTGTTGTCGATGGTCGGAAATATAATTACAAACTCTTCGCCGCCCCAGCGCCCGATTTTAATCGGATTTGGAAGCAGATCCCAGATGGCGCGGGTAAACGACTGAAGGATAAAGTCGCCTGCTCCGTGCCCCCATGTGTCGTTCACCTTTTTAAAATCGTCGATGTCAAAGATGCAGATTCCGTATTCGGTGCCGTCAACTTTTTTGTGGGCGGCTACTTCTGCAAAAATGTCGAGTGTGCGTCTTCTGTCCATAAGACCTGTCAGCGGATCGTGCTTGGCAAGATATTCAAGCTGTTCGTGCAGGAAGTTGCGTTTTTCGGCAAACTTACGGAGCATATTGTCGGTCGCAATACTTGCGTACAGCAGAAAAATCAGCGACGCTGCCATGTAGTAAATATTGCTTACAAGTGTGAGACGGCGGTTTACCGGAATGTAAAAGGTTAAAAGGGCAGGGCTTGTAAGTTTGACATAAATCAGATACGAAAGTGCACCTACAAGAAGCCCCATCATTACAAGATAATATTTTTTTGTAACCTTATTTCTTGTTGTAAAAAGAAAGATTGCCGACATGTTTGCACAGATTACATATTCCATTCCGCAGACCAGTTTTGTAGTCCAGACTTCGTAGCAGCAGAAGAAAATAAGGGTAATCGTAAAAATTGTGAGGCTTTTGATTCGTGATAATTTTGAATAAAAAATGCACAGAAGCGCGTCTGAAATTCCGACACAAACATTGCTTACTGCAAGTGGCAGAAAAATATCGTGTGGAAGCATAAACAAAAACGGAGCCCATACAATCCGGCACAAAACCGAAAAGAGAAAGACCGGAAGTGTCTTGTTGCGTGGAGAAAATATTTTTCGCTTCAGATTCATTTTCCGCATATCTGCCTCCTAAAAATTTCTCGAAACACAGACCTGATTCTTTCCGTGCTGTTTGCCGTACATCAGCATTGTGTCTGCGTCGGTAATCAGGCGGTCATAGTTGATTGCCGCCCTCGAAGAACTCAATCCGAAGGTGAGGGTGATTTTTATTTCTTCGCCTTCAAAATCAATTTTTTCTTTTTGAACTGCAAGGCGCATGTTTTCCAGGTCGTAATAAATCTGAGGACTTGCCCCGTTAAAAATAATCAGGAATTCTTCGCCGCCCCATCGTGCAATGTGTGAGTTTGCGGGCATAAGTGTCTGGACCAGGGACGTTACCTTTTTAAGTACAATATCGCCTGCGTAGTGTCCGTAAGTGTCGTTTACGAGTTTAAAATTATCAATGTCAAAAATACAGATTGAATAATCGATTCCCTTTTCGTTTTTCTGACGCTCAAATTCTTCAAAAAAATACAGAATGCGGCGGCGGTTCATAAGACCTGTCAGCTGGTCGTGGTTTGCCATGTTGTACAGTTCCTGTTCGCGGCGGCGTGTTTTGTAGGACGAGCGCTTGAGCTTGATACGGGTTACTGCACAAAGATAAATGATAAAAAGAGATGTAGAAATCGTAGAAAGTATCGTGTGAAACCGGTACAGGCTTTTATAGACTGTTACTGCTGTAAGGTAATCCTTGATAAACTGGTCCGGGCGTGCAAACTGCTGCAGAATTACAAGCAGGGTAAAGACTGCCGCAACAATCGACAGAAAAATATAGTATTTGTGCGAATCTTTGTTGGAGTGCGAAAAGAAAAACAGCGAAGGGACGATGCAGACAGAAAAGAGAACTGTTCCAAGGTCAGCACCGGTCACCGTCGTTATCACAAGTGAATTCAACAGAACTTCCATGCACGAAAAGGTCATAAAAAAGTTACGGTATCTTGAAGAGTAGAGCAGGATGAAAATTCCATAAACCAGAGCCATTACAAAGTTGTATACAAAGAGGCTCTGAAAACCGTAAAACCTGAATAAGGGCGTAAAAAAAACATGACCAAAAAAGCCCAGTATGTAGAGGGCAAATTCAGTATTGCGGAGAAAAAATAATTTTAAATATTTCAGCTTAATACCAAGCACAAAATTAATTATAACACGCAGTATTCTTAAAAAAAATTTAATAAGCCGTTTTTATTGCACTTCTCGACACTGAATGCCATTTTCGCTAAAATAAGTCATCATTATTTTTGTGGAGAAAATCATGTCTACACCATTGGAAAATTATCTTAATTCATGCGGTGGCAAACCTACTGCCGCAATGTGTGCTTATGTTGCAAATCTTCAGCAGGTTGCAAGCGTAAATCCTTCTATTGCTGCTGACGTTGTAAACGAAATCCAGAATCAGCGCAGTCACTTGAAACTTATCGCTTCAGAAAACTACTGTTCACTTGCCGTTCAGGCAGCTATGGGCAACCTCCTTACAGATAAATACGCAGAAGGTTATCCGGAACACCGCTACTATGGTGGATGTGTAAACGTTGACTCTGTAGAAAACACTGCCGCACACGAAGCCGAAGAACTTTTTGGTGCAGACTATGCTTATGTTCAGCCTCACTCAGGTGCTGACACAAACCTTGTTGCATACTGGGCAATCCTTTCTGCAAAAGTTGAAACACCAACTCTCGAAGAACTCGGCGTTAAATCATTGAACGACCTTACTGACGCTCAGTTTGCAGAACTCCGCAAACGTTTCGGCAACCAGCGCCTCATGGGTCTCGACTACTCTTGCGGCGGTCACCTTACACACGGTTATAAAATGAACGTTTCTGCCCGCATGTTCGAAAGCCATCCTTATGGTGTTGATAAAGAAACAGGTCTCCTTGACTACGATGCAATCGAAAAGCAGGCAATGGAAGTTAAACCTCTCATCCTTTTGACAGGTTATTCAGCATATCCGCGCAAAATCAACTTTAAACGCTTCCGCGAAATTGCAGACAAATGCGGAGCAGTACTGATGGTTGATATGGCACACTTTGCAGGTCTTGTTGCAGGTAAAGTATTTACAGGCGACTACGATCCTGTAAAATGGGCAGACGTTGTAACTACAACAACACACAAAACACTCCGCGGACCACGCGGTGCCATGATTTTGTGTAAAAAAGAATTTGCTGACTACGTTAACAAGGGCTGTCCTATGGTTTTAGGCGGACCTCTCCCGCACGTTATGGCAGCAAAAGCAATTGCATTTAAGGAAGCTAATTCAAAGGCTTATCAGGAATACGCACAGAAGGTTGTTAAAAACGCTCAGGCTCTTGCAAAAGCATTGCAGGACATCGGAGTCCGCCTCCAGACTGACGGTACAGACAACCACCTCATGCTTGCAGACGTTACATCTTACGGTCTTACAGGTAAACAGGCCGAAGCTGCAATGTTTGAATGCGGTGTAACTGTAAACGCAAACGCCCTCCCATACGACAAAAACGGTGCATGGTGGACATCGGGACTCCGTCTCGGAACTCCAGCCCTCACAACTCTCGGAATGGGCGAGTCAGAAATGAAGGAAGTTGCTTCAATCATTGACCAGGTTCTCAAAGGAACAAAACCAGGCCTCACAAAAGACGGCAAGCCGGCCAAGGGAAAAATCAACCTTGATCCGGAAGTTAAGGCCGCTGCTTCAAAACGCGTACAGGATTTGCTGAGCAAGTTTGTTCTCTATCCTGAACTTGACCTGGACTTCCTCAAAAAAGAATTTGTAAAATAAAATAACTTGGGCGCCGCCCGGCAGACCGGGCCGGCTGTTCCAGGGCTCGCTAACGCTCGGTACCGCGCGGACTAAAGCCCGCTGCGGTATCTGACTGCGTCACCCTTCCATAGCCTAGCGCTTTCCTTTTTTAACTTTCATCTTTCAATTCTAAAATTTATCGTTAAAAGTGCCGATAATGTGGTAAAATAGTATAAATTTTTAATGAGGTATTTATGTATAAAGCGCGCAGACGAACAATTCTAACTTTTGTTTACCTTTTTATTGCCATAACATTTATTCTGCTGGCCAGTTATCTGATTCCGCAGACAAAAATCAACGACTTCAGGGATTACTCAAATACATTCCCGGTAACAGTAACTTCAGTTTTGTTCGGCATGCTGCTTCTGATTGCCAGTGCTGTTTACGGCTCTTTGCGCATAAACCTCGAAAAACGTGTTATGAGACACGGTGCCACTGCCTTTTTGACAGACTTTACCGAAAAACTCCGCTTCTGCTACTCGATGGAAGACTTTTATTCCCTGATTGCAAAAATCCTCGAAGAGCAGGCAGACTGTTCCGTTCTCTATGTTGACCGCACAAACAACTATGTTTTATATAACAGCCCTAACCGCCTTTCAAGCAGTCCGGAAATCATGGACAAACTTGCACATAACTTTCCTCTAGACTGGGGACAGGGCGTATACTACCTCGGCGAAAACCTTGGTATCGTTTCAAAAGTTCGTGACGCGCGCGGATTCTTCCTTTCGTGTGACGGACACCACCTGTATGTTTTCTGCCGTTACACAAGACGATTTGACCTTGAAACCTATCCGAAACTTTTTGAGGAATTCAGCCGCTTCCAGATTCGTGCACAGACAATCCGCGGCCTTTCAGATATTTCTGAACTTTCAAAAGAGTGGGAACAGCTTGCCCAGACACAGCGTTCCTTCCTTCCGCAGAAAATGCCTGAGCCGGAGCGCTTAAAGCTCGGCGCATACTTTAGACCGCTGATCAACGTATCGGGCGACTATTATTCAGTTCTTCCGATTGATGAACATAAAACTCTTGTAATGCTTGGAGACGTTTCCGGTAAAGGTCTTGCCGCCGCCCTCGTCATGGGTCTTGTAATGAACACGGTAAAAATCAAGGAAAACAAGGAAGATTTGCCGGGCATTATCCAGGCAGTTGATAAGGCCATCAAGGGAATGCATCTTCAGGACAAGTACACTGTATTGTTCATGGGAATTATCGATACACAGAAGATGACAATCCGCTATGTAAACGCTTCAATGTCGGACCCGATTATTGTAACCCGTTCTCCGGAAGGCTACCGAATCAAATCACTCGGTTCCAACTGTTCAATCGTTGGAATTATTCCTATCGATGACATCGAAGTTTCCGAGCAGAGACTTTTCTCAGGCGACCTGATTATGATGGCGTCTGACGGTGTATCAGAAGTAATGAACGCAGACAAGGTTGAACTTGGTGATACCGAACTCTACAAGGATACAATCAAAAAGAGTGCTTCAAAGGACCCTGATGAATTTATCAAGGATATTGTAGATCTTGTTTTGTCATGGAACGCAGATACAAGGCTTCATGATGACGTTACAATGCTTGTTGCAAAGGTTCAGGGGTAGGGGGAATTCAGATGATTTACGTTGTTCTTAATCTTGCAATGGCAGCCTTTATGGTAGGGCTTGCCTTTTACACGGAAAACCAGACTAAGGAAGATGTAGACAATCCTCTCGTAACAATGGATTACTTCCTTGCTGCAGCTCTCGGCTTTATGGCACTTACAGTCTGGGCTTCAATCTATCATCCTGACAGACTGATGCTGCTGTTTGTCCGCCTTTCCCTCATTTTTACGACAGTCTACGCAATCGACTTCTGTATTTATTTTATTCTGTTCCCGTCTTACGAAAGACCTGCTTCGGTAAAGGCCGCCAGATGGATTCTGATTCTTTTTTCGTGCTGGTTCTGTTTTACAAAGGTAAAGGATATCAATATCACGGACTTTCTCGGGCTCCAGATTAATTCGACACCGCTTTTTGAAGGACGCCTTTCACTGTACTTCCCGTACACCCTGTATGATTTGTACAAGGTAATAATTCTTTTTGTAGGACCTGCTGTTTCAGCCTTAATAATGATTCTCCGCGCCGAAAACCGTGAAGACCGCCTCAACATGCAGAAAACTGTAATGAACGCGCTTTCCCTTTCTTTCGGCTGGCTTTCGGTTGTCATAATCGGAAAGGCTACAGGCCGTGTTCCGATGTTCTCTACACTTGTTATTTCTGGCGTTGGTATTGCCCAGGTAATGATTGCTTATTCTGCAATGCAGAACTTTTTGTATGATTTAAAATACGTAATCGGTGTTGCTGTAACATTTACGGTAAGCTATCTGATTCCGGCGGTTTTTGTAGGATTCTTCTTTCCGCGTTTATGGCCTATTGCCGCAAACAATCTTTTTCTGTTCGTTCTGTATATCAGTGCGGTAATTGTTGCTGCAGTAACAATTTCGTACCAGGTTTCAAAATTCCTTTCAAAGCGTGCTTACTTCCGTTCATTCCAGTATGCGGACACATTTGAAGAGCAGCTTTCAAAAATGGACTATAGCGGAGAACCGGAAGAAATCGTTAAGGCGATGGAAACAATCTTCTCCCACAACCTCGGTTTGTCAGAAATTACAATTCTCGTAGAAAACGAAGGCAAACTGAGAGCGGTTTTTGAAAAAGAAAAACAGATTGAATTAAGCGCTAACGAATCTGTATTTGACTCAATGTTAAACCAGAACCGTACCGTAGTATTAAAGAGTGCGGTAGAAAACGGACACGCTTACGAAAGCGATAAAGAAGAACTTTTAAAGCTCTTTAATTCAACAGGCTCAGATGCAATTATTCTCCTTGCAGAAGGCCGTCACCTGATCGGTACAATGCTTCTCGGGCCAAAGGCCGGCGGAAACATCTACAACGAATACGACTCAGTTACATTCACCAAACTGTATTCATACTTCTTTGTATTCGGCTACTACCTTAAGAACATCGCAAACCAGTCCATCGTCGGTACCGTAAACCGCGAAATCCGTATGTCGAGCCAGATTATTACTTCGATTCAGGAAAACATGGATCCGATTAAAAATCCGCACTACGACGCCGGTTATATCATGGAACACGCCCACAACATCGGCGGTGAATTTGTTGATCTTATCCGCCTTACCGAACACCGCCACATCTTTGTACTCGGCGATCTGAGTGGTAAGGGTATCAGTGCTTCCATGAGTATGGTCATCATCAAGTCCATTATCCGTACTTATCTTGAAGAAACACGCGACTTTAAGCTCCTTGTAGAAAAAGTAAACCAGTTTATCCGCTTTAACCTTCCAAAGGGCACCTTCTTTGAAGGTATGTTCGGTCTGATTGACTTCAGCGACGATACACTCTATTACATCAACTGCGGTGTTCCTTCGCTGTTTTTGTACACAAGATCGTATAACAACGTAATCGAAATTCAGGGTGATGGCCGTGTACTCGGCTTTGTTAAGGACATTTCTCATCTGATTAAGGTTAAAAAGGTTAAGCTCAATCCGGGAGATATCATCGTAACCTGTACCGACGGTTTGATTGACTCAAAATCCCTGCGCGGCGAAACATACGGCAAGGAACGAATTCAAAAATCAATCACCGAAAGCACAACCTTTAATGCAGAACGTATTGCCAAAACAGTTTACCAGACCTGTACAAACTTCCTTTCAAAGGAACTTGACGACGACGTAAGTATTCTGGTTATCAAAAGGCTTGCAAAATAATTAAGGAGTAATAAATGGATCAACTTAAAATCACGGAAAAAAACGGCGCCAACTACATTCTCCTTGAACTGTCAGGCGTTATTAATTCATATACTTCCCAGGAATTTTCAAACAAGGTTTATGATTTGATTAAAAATACAAACCTCGTTCTCGAAATGAGCCAGGTAGAAGCAATTGATTCAACCGGTGTCGGAATTATCATGGCAGGCTTTAACGACGGACTTGATAATAAACACAAATTGTACATAATGAATCCGTCTCCATACAGCCGCCAGGCTCTGGATGATACCGGCTTTTCGGATACTTTTTTGTTCATACACTCAGTAACGGAAGTTCAATAAAATGAAAAAATCAATTCTAGTTTTTCTCGCATCTGCAGTCCTTTTCAGCGCCTGCACAAAAAAATCAGAGGCTAAACCTTCAGTTCAGCAGGCTGACCCTGAAATTCAAAAACTGTCAGCTGTCCTGCAGTCCATGTCAGAACGCTGTAAGGCTGCAATTCCAAACGGGGATCCGGCAGAGTTTTTGAGCGATTTAAAGGAAGTGCTTGCCTGGGATGATGAGCACCACGGAACAGATTTGTCACTTTATTATTTAATCGACAAAAAAAATAAGGTTGGCTCAGACTATGTGCCTCAGGGCCTGATTAAGGTAAGCCAGCGTGATATCTGGAATGTAAGCCGGAACGATTTGTCATTACGGCCAGAAAGTTATGCTGCCCTCGAAGAACTTTCGCGCGCGGCACTCGCCGACGGAATCAAACTGATGATAAGTTCAACTTACCGCTCTTACAAATATCAGGAAGGTCTTTTTAACCGCTACTGCGCCCAGGACGGAGTAGAACTTGCAGAACGTTACAGTGCAAGGCCGGGTACAAGCCAGCATCAGCTTGGCTGTGCAGTCGATTTTGGTTCAATTACGGATGACTGGGGCGATACAAAGATGGGAAAATGGGTTTACGAAAACGCAGCAGACTACGGCTGGAGCCTTTCCTTCCCAAAAGATTACGAAGACGTAACAGGCTATATGTGGGAGTGCTGGCACTTCAGGTACATCGGCGTTCCTGCATGCAGATTCCAGAAAAAATGGTTTTCGGACGTGCAGCAGTTTATGCTTGAATTTATAAACGAGTGGAAAAAACAGCCTGTATAAAAAACGAATCCCGCTTGAGCTTTATAGCCCTTCTTTGCAATCAGAAAAACTAATTTTTTATAATATTTTAAGATAAATCTGTCTTTTTTCTGAATCGGGTTATAATAGAATTTGTGATTAAAGGCAAAGATGCAGTTACGATTGAAGAAGTAATGTCTCACCCGGAGCAGATCAAGTTTGCTTTTCAGCCGATTTTTGTGGTCGAAACAAATTCAATTTACGGCTATGAAGCACTTATGCGCCCTGAACCTTACTCTCCGATGGAAGTGATTGCCGATTTTGCAAAAAAACAGCGCCTTAACGAAATAGAAGAAATTACCACTTATTATGGCGCCTATCATTTTTTAAAAAACAACCTCCAGGGCAAACTCTTTTTAAATTCATTTCCGGCCGCTTTTGTAGGCGAAGAAATGATGAAAAAGGTACATGAACTCTGCGGAGACAAATTCAAAAATAAACTCGTAATAGAAATTCTTGAGTACACCAACTACAGCGCTTTTGCCCACCAGCAAAAAATCATTCAGTTCAAAGAATCCCGTGCCAGCGAGGAGTATGCAATCGATGATTTTGGAACAGGCAAAAACATTGATACCCAGTGTATTGAATTTTACAAGCCTGACATTGTAAAAATCGACCACAAAATTATTTCAAATATTGATACTGATGTAAGAAATCAGAAAGCCCTCATTGATATTCTGGAAATGTCCCTGCGATATGGAGTTACCATGCTTGCCGAAGGTGTAGAAACCGAGGCTGAATTCAATTACCTCAAAAATTATCCCGTTAAACTCATGCAGGGCTTTTATCTTGGAAAACCCCAGGTTTATGAATAAAAAAAATGCACCGCCTGAAAACCGGACCGCATCGGTCCAGAATCAGTGGTGCATGTAAAAGGGGCTTTTTGTCAGAGCCCCTTAAAAAAACTGTCCTGTCTTATTTAACTACAATGTTAACAAGTTTGCCCGGAACTACGATTACTTTTACAACGGTTTTGCCGTCTGTAAACTTTTTGTAGCCTTCGGTCTGTTTTGCAAGATTTTCCAGTTCTTCTTTTGGCGTATCTGCTGCACATGTAAACTTGTCGCGAACTTTTCCGTTTACGCTTACAACGATTTCTTTTGTGTCTTCAACACAGAATTCTTCGCTGAAAGTCGGCCATGGTTCGTAAGCATTGCTTTCTTTGTGACCCAGCTTGCTCCAGAGTTCTTCGCCAAGGTGCGGTGCGTACGGGCTGAGCATCAGAACAAAGCCTTCCCACATAGCCTTTGGAATTGAATTCAATTTTGAGGCTTCGTTGATAAAAATCATCATCTGGCTGATTGCAGTGTTAAAGTCGAGGCTTGCTGTATCCTTTGTAACCTTTGCAACAGTTTTTGCATAAGTTTTGCGGAGACTTGCAACATCTGCATCAACTTTTCCCGTGATATCAATGTCGCTCATCGGCTTGTCGCTAACCTGCCAGATTTTATCGAGGAAGCGGTTTACACCAATAAGGCCCTGTGTATTCCATGGTTTTGAAACTGTAAGAGGTCCCATAAACATTTCGTACATGCGGACACTGTCTGCACCGTATGTTTTAATCATTTCGTCAGGGTTAACAACGTTCTTGAGAGACTTGCTCATTTTTGCAACAACGCGTTCGAGTTCTTCGTTGTCGTCGTTTGCATAGAATTTTCCGTCTTTTTCTGTTACAGCATCAACTGCAACGAGAGACTTGTTCTTTCGCTGGAATGCAAAAGAAGTAATCATACCCTGGTTGATAAGGCGCTGGAACGGTTCTTTTGTAGAAACTACACCCAGGTCATAGAGAACCTTGTGCCAGAAGCGTGCGTAGAGCAGGTGGAGAACTGCGTGTTCAGCACCGCCGACGTA